>CAZIMR010000375.1:0-1502 GCA_964540215.1 uncultured Puniceicoccaceae bacterium | reverse complement strand
TTTAAATTCAGCAATCCGAATGCGAAGTCGAGCTGTAGTTGTGGCGAGAGCTTCAGTATCTAAGTGGCGCGCGGTTGGGGAATGCTCAATCGAAGCGGCGAAAAGAGTTGAAATGCCAGATTGTTCCCTACAACCTTCGATTTCTTGTATGGTTATAAATACCTAAATCTTTGTCGATATAAAGTGATTTTTCGGAGCAGCACGGAGTTGTTCCCACTTTCGCAAAGCCTATCTGATCGAATTCCGATACAAGTCGTTCACCTACTAATCAATTAATGCCAAAATACCCGAATAATCGCGGACGCTTCCAGAACCGTAATCGTGGACCTAAAGGTCTAAGGAGAAATGATCGTATTCGCGCGACAGAAGTTCGCGTGATCGGCCCCGAGGGCACCAACCTTGGCGTGATGCCGCCTCGTAAGGCGCTTGAGCTCGCGCAGAAGGTAGGACTCGATCTGATTGAGATCTCACCGGCGGCTCGTCCTCCTGTTTGTCGTATTTTGGACTTTGGCAAATTTCTCTATGAGGAAAGTAAGAAGCAAAAAGAAAGCAAGCAGCAGGCAACTAAGTTGAAGGAAATTAAATTCCGTGTGCGCATTGGTGACCATGATTTTGAGACGAAGTTGCGTCGTGCTGAGGGTTTCCTTAACCACGGCCATAAGGTAAAGCTCACTCTCCAGTTTCGCGGACGTGAAAATGAACACCGTGATCTAGGCTTTGTGCGAGTGAATCTTGCCAAAGATGAGCTGTCAGGCATTGCCACGGCAGATTCCGAGCCTCGCTTAGTCGGCCGTCAAGTGGCGCTCATTTTGTCACCATTGCCAGAGGGTAAGCGTGTGCTGAAGTTTAACCAGCCGGATCATGAGTATGATGATCGCGATGATAGCGATGATAGCGATGATAACGAGATTGAGGAGCACGATGAAGAAACAGGCGAAGCAGCAGCTGAAGAAACAGGCGAAGCAGCAGCTGAAGTAGCAGGCGAATCCTAATTCTTATGTGCAGCGGCGTCCTCTCAGTTAAGGTGAGCCGACTGGCGACTTCTATTATTTTTCAAAGCTTAGTACTGCTTGCGGTGCTAAGCTTTTTTATGCTCACAGCCTTGTCCGCTCGGCAGATTCAGATCGAGGGTAAGTCGTATCTTGACCTTGCAACGGTGGGTAAGGGTTTCGGCATGCAAGCGTATTGGTTGGAGGGCTACAAAACATATCGTCTACGCAGTCGATGGACCACTATTGATATTGGTAAAAGCGGTCGTGCCTTATACCTCAATCAGTTGCCGATACATTTGGGATTCCCGACGGTCGAATCGAAGGGCCAGCTTTTTATCGCGAGGGCAGACTATCAACATGTGCTGCAGCCGATTTTGACGCCGCAGGTGTTTAAAGAACCTCCAGGAATTCGACGTGTGGTGATTGATGCAGGCCATGGGGGGAAGGACAGTGGGGCGCGTAATAATACCTATAGTTTGTTGGAAAAGGATCTGACGCTGGATGTGGCTC
>CAZIMR010000374.1:0-1512 GCA_964540215.1 uncultured Puniceicoccaceae bacterium | reverse complement strand
GCGCGGACTTGTCGATGTCGATCACGGTCGCATACGGGCCAGTCAATTCGTCGAAACGACCATACGCACCTGCGTAAACTTCTTTTGCAATGGTGAGTGCGTCGCCACCAGCTTCTGCGAGGCCGATCACTTCTTCGAGCCATGTCGTGCCGGCTGTTTTTACGTGTAGGCCTGCGTCGTGCTTAGTGATGAGCTTGTTGATGATCGGGTAGATGGAGAATTTATCTGAGCCAGAGTGGACGCTTAGCTTCAACGTTTCTGGTAGACCGAACTCCTTGATTGCAAATGCGATGACGTAGAGATCTTGATCAAACTCTTTTTCGAATTGCACGAGGTCGCCGACATAGTCCACGCCCTTGTTGAAACGACCAGTGAACTTCGGTGCGATGGTTTGCGCAGGGATGCCTTCGGCGCCGATCATCGAAAGAATGAGAAACAGATCGATCGGTGTTTGTGGAAGATCGGTTTCGTCAACAGAGACTTCGGTGATGAAGTTATCGGCGCCTTTGGCAGCGACGATATGATCGTAGATGTCCTTCGCTCCTTTGATTGCAACAAGGAACTTGCCCGCGACTTGGCGTAGGTCTGCTTCGGTGACTTCGACGGCGGCTTGGATGCCAGGGATTTGTAGCGATCCGGTGTATTTTTGATTGGCTGCAACAAAAGCATCCACATCTGTGGCATCGGGTGTTTCACCCACAAAGTCAGCGACGTCGAGTGTGTAAAAGTTACTGCCGGCAAGGAAACCATCGACTGTCTTGAGGCCAATGTGATCCGCATCCACATAAAAGTCATCCTTCCAACCAAGTGCGGCCACGGCTGCGTCGGCCTCGGTGCGTAGGTCTTGAGGTTGGCTTTTGACGATCGTGTGTTCGCGGAAGGACTTATTCCAAGTCGGGTAGATGTCGAGGCCAGCGTCCTGAGCGTTGATGGCTGCTTGGAGTTGAGCTTTGCCTTGATGAGCGAAACGATCGCCCATGCCCATGGTGAATTTTTTAATGATCATTTTGGTATGTGAGGTAATTGGTTGGTTCAGAAATTAATCGAGTGTGACGTGGATCTTGGTGATCTCGCCTGGGTTCTCACTCCATGCAGCCAGTGCGGCTGGGGCGTCTTCGAGGGATACTGTTTTGGTGATCACTTCATCGGTCGGGAATACACCGCTTTCGAGATGAGCGATCACGGCTTCAAAATCCTCTGGCATGGCGTTGCGCGAGCCACGGATGTCGAGCTCCTTCATTACGAAGAATTTGGTTTCGTAAGCGACGGGAGCTTTCGCGTAGCCGATATAGACGACGCGTCCCGCGAAGCAGATTTCTTCGACGCAGGCTTTGAAAGTTGCTGGTAGTCCAACGGCTTCGATCATGACAGTTGGGCCTTCGCCGCCGGTCATTTCTTGCAGGCGATCGTTTAGCGATTCTGCCATGGAGTTGATCGAGTCAGTCGCTCCACAACGTTTCGCAAGCGCGAGTTTTTCGTCGTCGATGTCCACTGCGATGACGCGTGCCTTGC
>CAZIMR010000373.1:0-1548 GCA_964540215.1 uncultured Puniceicoccaceae bacterium | reverse complement strand
CCACCGACGACGATCAACTCGTGCTCGAAGACTCCCACTTCGAAAACAACCCGATCGACATGGAAATGGGCGTCCTCCTCGGCAAAACACCGAAGATGCTCAAAGACTGCACCCGCCTGGTCGAAGACCACGCCGAACTCGACAGCTCCGCGATCGAACTCGCCGACGCCATCGACCGCGTGCTGCGCTTCCCAGCCGTCGCCAGTAAGAACTTCCTCATCACCATCGCCGACCGCAGCATCACTGGCATGGTCGCCCGCGATCAAATGGTTGGCCCGTGGCAAACCCCCGTCGCCGACGTCGCCGTGACCGCGACCAGCATGGATTCGACCACAGGCGAAGCCATGGCCCTCGGCGAACGCACACCGATTGCGATCATCAACGCCGCCGCATCCGGCCGTATTTCGATTGGTGAGTGTTTGACCAACATTGCCTCTGCCTACGTCGGCAAAATCGGCAACATCAAGCTCTCCGCCAATTGGATGGTCGCCGCAGGCGAAGCCGGCGAAGACGCCAACCTGTACGACACCGTCAGAGCCGTCGGCATGGAACTCTGCCCCGCACTCGGCATTTGCATCCCCGTCGGTAAAGACTCCATGTCCATGCGCACTAGCTGGAAAGACAGTGGGGGTAAAGACCAGAAGCAAGTCTCCCCGCTCAGCCTCATGGTCACAGCATTCTCCAGCGTCAAAGACGTGCGCAAGACCGCCACACCCGACCTTAAGTCAACCGACAGCGCGCTACTTCTTCTAGATTTGGGAGCAGGCAAAAACCGCATGGGCGGCAGCACCCTCGCTCAAGTTTACAATCAGATCGGCAACGCAACGCCTGATCTCGACGATCCAGAGAAATTCGTAGGCTTCTTCAACGCAGTTCAAGAGCTGCTAGCCAACGACCTTATCCTCTCCTACCACGACCGTGGTGACGGCGGCCTAATAGCAACCCTAGCCGAAATGTCCATCGCTGGCCGCAAAGGCATGAACGTCGTTCTAGACAAGGTAGCCAACGTGGCGTCGTCGCTTGCGACAGCCTCCTCAAACCAAGCCGCCCTCCCAGCCCTCTTCGCCGAAGAACTAGGCGCCGTCATCGAAATCGACAAGACTAAGCTAGCCGAAGTCATGGCCGTCCTCGCCAAGTACGGCGTCAGCGACATCAGCCACCTAGTCGGCAACACCTCAGCTGGTCCAACGCTCAACATCACCCTCAACGGCGAAAGCATCTACAGCGAGTCCGTCACCACGCTCAACCGTGCATGGAGCGAGCTCAGCTACCACATGCAAACCAAGCGCGACAACCCAAAGTGCGCCCAAGAGGAATACGACGCCCTTCTAGAAGACAACGCCGGCATCATTATCAAGCCTACCTTCGACGTAGCTGAAGTCGAAAACTTTCAAACCTCAAACTCCAAACTTCAAACTTCTAAAAATCGTCCGAAGATAGCGATCTTTAGAGAGCAAGGCATTAACGGCCAAAACGAAATGGCTTTCGCCTTTGACCGCGCAGGCTTCGAAGCAGTCGACGTGCACATGACCGACCTCCTCGGCGGCA
>CAZIMR010000372.1:0-1559 GCA_964540215.1 uncultured Puniceicoccaceae bacterium | reverse complement strand
GGATGGACGGCAACGAATTTCAACTTCGTGTGACTTGTGGTCAATCATACCACCCTCGTTCTTGACGCCAAGCGCATCCGCTTCACCGATGAGGTGGACTGGCACATGAGTCACAAAGCTCTCACCGCGTGCCACTTCAAGGAAATCGATGTGATTAATGCAGTTTTTCACTGCATTACGCTGAACCTCTTGGATACTAGTCAGAGCAGTCTCGCCCTTCTCATCTACCAATTCAATCAGCGCCGCGCCGCCGCCGATGGAGCGTTTAAGATCACGGAATTCGACTGCAGAGAGCGAAATTGAGCGTGAATTGCCTTTGCTGTAGATACAGGCAGGAATGTTACCTTGAGCACGGAGGCGGCGTGCGACGCCACGGCCCGTATTTTCACGGTTGAGAATGTTGAGTTTGTACTGTTTCATGGTCTATAAAATGAGATGAAATGCGCCCCCTGCATAGAGGCTCTTGCTATTAGAAAACCGCGCACAATAAAATAGAGGCTCGGAAAAGCAACCTAAAGTTTCGGCATTTTTTCAATCCTGCAAATCACACTTCTAGCACACCAAGTTAAAGGGTAAAAACAACTCGCAAAAAACCTCAATCTACATTTCTACAATGCTGAACTACGCATGGCACAAGATCCAACACCTCCCTTGACTACCGAACGCCTCGCCGCGCTCCACTCAATTCCGTTCGAGCAGGCCCCCTCACCTAGCTATATCGTGCATTTGGATCAGCTTGAAGCGAACTGCCAACTGCTCCAATCTGTGGCTGAGCGTTGCGGAGCAAAGATCCTACTCGCGCTAAAAGGCTTCGCCTGCCACAGCACCTTCCCACTCATCAATCGCTACCTCAGCGGCACGACATCCAGCGGCCTCCACGAGGCACTGCTTGCCCACGAGCTATTCGGCAAAGAAGTGCATGTCTATTCGACTGGCTACAAGGATGCTGAGCTGCAACAACTCAGTCGCTTTGCACACAGCCTCGTATTTAACTCTGCCCAGCAACTCGCGAGGGGCATTGCCCAACTCCCCAAAAGCAATCGCCCAGAGCTAGGCCTGCGCATCAACCCCGAATATTCTGCAGTCGAGACAGCGCTCTACGACCCCTGCTCGCCAGCATCCCGACTCGGCACCACCCGCAGCGCTCTCGATCGCGCGCTCTTAAAACTCCCCGACAACCCACTCAAACACATTGACGGACTACACTTCCACGCACTCTGCGAACAAGACGCCGATGCGCTCGAACATACCGCCGACGCCTTTGAAGCAAAATTCGGCGACCTGATCCCTGGACTTAAATGGCTCAATTTTGGCGGCGGTCACCATATCACTCGACCCGGTTACGACATTGATCGCCTTTGCCGTACCGTTCAACGCTTTCGCGAGCGCTACAACGTCGACGTCTACCTAGAACCAGGCGAAGCCGTGGCGCTCCACACAGGCGTGCTCGTCACCACCGTACTTGACCTCATCGAAGCGGGCGACCAGCAGGTCGCCATCCTCGACACTTCGGCCACTTGCCACATGCCGGACGTGCTAGAAATGCCCTACCGCCCTAA
>CAZIMR010000371.1:0-1561 GCA_964540215.1 uncultured Puniceicoccaceae bacterium | reverse complement strand
CGGGCAGTCACTTGGTCGTTTCGAGTCGATCCTGCTGAACTCCTTAAAGTGCGAGGTCATGTGGTGAGTGGTGACGCTGGCATCAACTAGACGGTTCTCATAGATCATATTCCAGGCATGGCCGAGAGGGATGGTCGCTAGTGTGTGCGTGCCGTCTTGCATGATGAGCAGGCCGTCCATTACCACTGTCGGGTGACCAAGCATCTGCAGCACTGCATCGACGATCACGGCGTGTTCGCGGCTAAACCAGCCCCAGTCGCCGTCTTCGCCAGGGGCTTCATGTAGTATCAAGTTTAGTTCTTTGAGGGCGCTGTAGCGGATCATGGCTTAAATCGCTAAATGCAAAGAACTACAGATGCAATGCTTGTGCGGATCAATTTATAATTGCTGGCTGGAGTTGCCAGCCTCGCCATAGATAAGCTCCGCATCGTCCGTAGTGTAAACTGAAACGGACGGGGCGGAGTTCGTTCCTCCCTGAATGCCTACTCCTCTTCAGCAGCTTCGATAAGGTCGCTGCCGGCTTGAGCCGTAGCGATCATTGCCGAATTTAGACGATTGCGTAGAATGAAATAGGCGATCATGGCGGGAATGCCGATCACGAGACCTGTTGCTGTAGTAATTAGGGCTTCGCCGATATCGCCCGCCAAGAGTTCAGGTCGGCCCATGCCGCCGCGGCCAATTGTTTGGAACGCGCTGATCATGCCGCTGACGGTGCCGAGCAGACCGATCATCGGTGCTACCGAGGCAACGACGTTTAAATACGTGACCCATTGTGAAACACTGTTCTCTTCGGCTTCCATGTTTTCGATAAAGAGATTTTCGGTCTTCTCTCGGCCTTTATGGATTTTTTTGAGCGCCGGCGACAGTGCGCGGGCGAGCAGGTTGTTGCCGTCTTGCAGATACTTGTGGCTTAGCTCGACGTCGCCGCTCTTGAGTGCGTCTCTAGTCGTGCTCAATTGCACCGCAGTGAAAAATTTCTTCGGCGTGGTCTCCTTCCACGAATAGAAGATCAGGAAGAACATGATCAACGAGCAGGTGCCGAGTGGATACATCGCCCAGCCACCTTGTTGGATCAGGTCCAACAGGTTGAGGGTGTCTTCGGTGGCGGTGGCGGCGTCGGGTACGGCGTCTTGAGCGTGCGTAATTGAGGCGAACAAGAGGGTGAGTAACAATGTCGGTGCGTGCCTTGTGCGCGGCCGCCAATTTGATGTGAGTCGTTTCATAGTTCGCGTTCTGAGGGCAGATTATTGCCCTGTGATTTTCTAGTTGTCTGCTGGATTTTTTTTGTAGCGTTTAATTTTTTTAAGCGCTCGTTGAGTTGTTTAAAAGGCAGGTCAAATGTGGGGTCTGTTTCGGGCCAAGTCAGTGACCGCGCTAGCATCTCTGCGTACAATAGTATTGCATGGTCTTGATCGCGTAATCCCAGGGCAGCGCTAATCGCTACGGCATAGCAGTGCGCCAGCTTATCGGGAGGATTTGGCGTCGAAAAAACGATTGGTTGCAGGGCCGTATCGAGTGCGCCGTCGAAGTCTTCGCTGCGCAGCAGGTCGGCGCTATGCGT
>CAZIMR010000370.1:0-1573 GCA_964540215.1 uncultured Puniceicoccaceae bacterium | reverse complement strand
ACCTGCCACTTCACACTTTTCGACCAAGCCCACAGTCGGCAAAGCACTCGCCACAAAAACCCGCGGTATCACCAACAAGCGCATCACAGAAACCATCTACCCTCTAAAATTAGAGCCCTCAGCCCTCAGCCCGCAGCCCGCCCTCAACTGGATTGCCCTCGACCAGCTCGACAGCATCACCCTCTCCGGCCCGCATCGGCGTTGGACTAAAGAACTGCTCAAGCAAACCTAACACAGCCCGCTTAACATCATCCTACCTCTGCGCCCCTGCGCCTCGACGCGAAAATAGCAGAACCTAGGCTTTCACCAATTTATCTCGCGCAGAGGCGCAAAGGCGCTGAGATAAACACTTCGATTTTTCATTCTACACGATCTGCCCACCAGCCACTCTTTTTACGTGCCAAAACTCATTCCACAGCGCCTCGGCGTCGATAGCGACTTATCGCACGCCACTATTTATAAGCCTGAAATCCTTGCACCTGCGGGGGATTGGGACTGCGCGCGCGCTGCAGTCGAAAATGGCGCGGATGCTATTTTCTTTGGCTTGGATCGCTTCAATGCCCGCATGCGCGGCAAAAACTTCACCCAAGCCGACCTGCCCGATCTCATGGCTTACCTGCATGAGCGCGGAGTGCGGGGCTACGTAACGTTCAACACACTGGTCTTTTCCGACGAGCTCGAAGATGCCGAGGACTTCCTGCGTTCGATCATCAGTGCTGGAGTCGACGCCGCCATCGTGCAAGACATCGGCATTTGCCAACTAATTCGCAAGCTCTCGCCCGACTTCCCGATTCATGCCTCCACCCAAATGAGCATCACCAGCGAAGCGGGTGTGCACTTTGCCGAAGAGCTCGGTGCCAGTGTCGTGGTGTTGGCGCGTGAATGTTCACTCAACGAGATCAACGCGATTAAAGAAAAGACGCTTAAAAAGGGCCTCGATATGCCGCTGGAGATTTTTGTCCACGGTGCACTCTGCGTCGCTTATTCCGGCCAATGCTTGACCAGTGAAGCACTCGGCGGCCGCTCAGCCAATCGCGGCGAATGCGCACAAGCCTGCCGCATGCCGTATGACTTGTTCAGTGACGGCGAAGCAATCGACCTGCGCAATCAACGCTACTTACTCAGCCCGCAGGATCTCGCTGGACTCGATGCGATGGATGGCATCATCGACGCCGGCGTCGCCAGTCTCAAAATTGAAGGCCGCCTCAAAGCACCCGAATATGTCGCCGCCACGACCAGCGTCTATCGCAAAGCGCTGGATGCGGCTTGGAATAAACGCTACCCCGAACAAGCGACTCCGCTCGCACCATTCAGCGAGCAAGATGGTCGCTACGCCTTGGAAATGACTTTTTCGCGTGGCTTGACCACTGGTTGGCTTGAGGGCATCGATAATCAAAAATTAGTGCATGCACGCTTTGGCAAAAAGCGCGGGCTACGCCTCGGTGTGGTCGAGCGTATTGAACGCGACGGAATCTGGCTGGCACTCGATTATGAAGTGAAAGCTGGTGATGGCGTGGTCTTAGACCGTGGGCGCCCTGACGAACGCGAGGAAGGCGGACGCATTACTTCAGTG
>CAZIMR010000369.1:0-1622 GCA_964540215.1 uncultured Puniceicoccaceae bacterium | reverse complement strand
GCTATTTAAATGAGGCACAGAAATTAGCCGCGCTAGCAATCTGTGAAAAGGCTGCTGCCGATTTCATTAAGACCTCGACCGGCTTTGGCTCAGGCGGAGCAACTATTGAGGATATCAAGCTCTTCGCTGACAACCGGCAGGGCTCGATTAAGATTAAAGCCAGTGGCGGTATTCGTACACTCAGCGATGCACTAGCGCTGATTCATGCTGGAGCCGAGCGCCTCGGCGTCTCGGCTGCCCGTGAACTACTCGCAGAGCTCAACGGCGTGCGCTTAAAAGCCAGCGAGGATGATAATTACTAGCTGCGGCGATCGTAATAGGAGGATCCTCCTCCAAGCGAGCTGGCTTAGACGGATTCATCAACACTTCCTGGCGAAACCCCGAATGAAACCGATTGGCAATTAGGCTTAGTGTAGCGAACCGGTGCGCTTCGAAAAGTCCACGGCAGCGTTCAACATCGCATTGCAAATATTTGCGGACGAAACGAAAGGAGTCTCTCAGCACACAAAAAAAAGAGGTGGCATACAATGCCCCTCTTTAAAGTTGTTGTGCCACTGAATGGCTTTATTGAACCGGTTCGATCTGACTCAGTAAATTATTGATCACATCATGCGATGAATAGCTCACGGTGTCCCAATTCACAAAACGACCTAACTTAGTGACATCGTCACCACTCGTTACAATCGCTGGCTCAACACCACCATCTTTGTACTTCTGCGGCATGCCGATCGCAGCGATCAAACCATTGCAGAGACACTTACGACCGACGGTGTCTTCTTCCTTACCACCCTTTTTTAGGTAATCCTTAACAGGCTCGGATGGGCAACGGTAACCGATCGTCGCGTCTGCTTTCTTATAAGGATGGCGCAAATAGCAGAGGTCGCAGATACGTTTACGAGATTCATATACCGGCTCTTCGAAAATTGTGCCTTCGAGATTTACGACCTTAAACGGGAAGCCTGTTGGTGAGCCTCGCGCATCCGTAAAGATTTTGGCTGTACCTGTTTTCACTTTCTCCAGCACGCGCTTCTTAATTGAGGCCGCGAAGCCCGACTCATCACTATAAGCAAAGGCAGTACCGACTTGAATACCAGCAGCACCAGCGGCTAGCGCATCCTTGAGGCCTGTTTCGGAAGAACCCCCACCAGCAAGCCAGAAAGGAAGCCCCAGTTTGCTGAGTTGCGCCAAATTTGCTTCGTCCTTCACGCCGTAAATTGGCTCGTCATTCTCATCTAACGTCATCCCTCCACGTGGGGGGGCATTATGACCACCCGCGACATGACGCTCGACGATGAAACCATTGACTTTACCAGTCGATTTCTTCGCCAAAGTAAGCGCCAAGACATTGGAAGAAATGATCGGAAAAAAGTCGGGGCGTTTCAGTTTCGGCAATTCGAGTTCAGGCAGGTGCGAACGGATCCATTCGAGCGGATCAAAGCGACTAAAATACGCATCCTCCTTATCGGCATCTTCGACATTGATTCGCATCTCGACTGGTTTCCACTCAGATAAGGCATCCAAAATACCTGGAATCGTGCGTGGAATACCCGCGCCCATCAGGACGTTGTCTACACCGGCAAGCATCGCACCAAACATAGAGGTTAGATTCGGCATCTGAATCT
>CAZIMR010000368.1:0-1633 GCA_964540215.1 uncultured Puniceicoccaceae bacterium | reverse complement strand
GCTCAGTGCACCCCCACGCAGCATGTTATATCATCCCCGCCAATAAGAAATGAGCGCGTAACTTATTAGTCGCGCGGATCGTCGTCGCTTGCTTGGATGACTTGCACCTTAGCTACCCGAAAGTGGATTTCGATCCCAGTCTGGTAAAGGTCGATTGAGCATGCTCGGTGTTGTGCAAAATGGTCTCGAAGACCGCATACTTTGAGTCGGTTTAAGCGACGCTAACACGCTCGGCGCTTCGCGCAGTAGCGCGTGCCACAAACTGTCAACTGCCCACACTACCCCAGGAAGCGACGGATAAATATTCCTGGCGCAACGAAACCCAAAATTCGTGGTGGCCGAGTCCGGTGCATTGGCAGTGCGCGCGCCCAAGCGGTAACGATTGCAATAGCTCGTATGACAAAGAAATGAACCGCCTTTCATCACGCGGTTTTCGCCCGTCGGTGGGCCCTGTGGATTGACGCGAGTCGCCACACTCTCAGTGCCATGCCATGTCGGGCTGAACCAATCGGCGGTCCACTCCCACAGATTGCCAATCATATTGTAGAAGCCCCAGTCCATCTTGCGAAAGGCACGCACGGGCGCGGTCCATTCATAGCCATCTTCGGCCGTGTTGGTCAGCGGAAAATTGCCCTGCCAGATATTGCAACGGTGTTTGCCATTCGGCTCCAGGTCGCTGCCCCATGGATACATGGTTCCCTCGTTGGGGCCGCGCGCTGCGTACTCACACTCGGCTTCAGTGGGCAGGCGCTTACCGGCCCACTGCGCATACGCAACGGCATCGTTCCAAGACTCGCTAACACGGGGTGATCCATGCGTTTTTTAATCGTCGATCCCGGCCCCTCCGGCTTGCGCCAGTAGGCACCATCGATCGCTTACCACCAATGAAGTCCCGGCACTGTCTTGGTCTCGCGCAGTTTGCGCTGCTTTGATTTAGACAGTTGACCGATAAAAACATAGGCCCAGCCGAAGCGCTCGGATTCTGTGAGATAATTGGTGGCCTGCGCGAATTGCTCAAACTGCTCATTGCTGACTGCCGCCTGGTCCAACCAAAATGGACCCAACGTCACTTCACGGACTGGCCCCTCACCATCCGACTGCCATTCTTCGGGGCCGACGTAACCCATTAGATACTTCCCTCCCTCCAAACGAACCATTCCATCGGTCGAGCCTTTCTGCTCGCAGCAGCTGATCGACACAGCATCCGTGGGTGCATCTGCGACCGCGGTGTTGTTCCGTGGAGGTGTGCAGCATCCTTTTTTAGGCTCCAATGGTTCGAACATGATTTTATTATTTGGTCTTTATTGTATGCCTACAAGAAAAAGGAGTTAAAAGCAGAATGCGGTTCTTGCCAGCGATGCGATCAGCCTCAATATAACTGCCATGCAAAGTCCAAACGAAAAGATTTTAGCCCCGTCCATCCTCGCAGGCGATCACGCAAATCTAAAAAATAGCCTGAAAGAAATTGAGGCCGCTGGATTGAGTTGGGTGCATCTCGACATCATGGACGGACACTTCGTACCGAATTTGACCTTCGGGCCGCAAACGGTAAAGGCGCTGCGTTCGGCATCAGATTTGTTCTTCGATGTACACTTGATGCTCGATAACCCAGATAAATTCGTCGACGCATTTA
>CAZIMR010000367.1:0-1646 GCA_964540215.1 uncultured Puniceicoccaceae bacterium | reverse complement strand
CGCCATCGTCGGCTGCGAGCAAAGGCCCTCCGCACTCAACAGAAACGTCGCGCCAGCAATACGCTGCTGTTCGACTTGCTCAACCATTGGCATCTCTGGCGATAGCGGCAACGCCACTTGCTTCAGGCGAACGATAGCCAAAACCGCAGCCAGCGCGTGCAGCGTGCTAGCCATCTGAATTGCAATCACCGCTGGCACCGAGCCCACTGCAGGAGACAGCAATACTTCCAGTCGATCCACCTCAGTGACGAGGTCAGCATACGTCAAAGTGCGACCGCCCTCATGGCAAGCAACCTTGTCTCCAAATCCGACAAACTGCTGATCAATCCAGCTCACAACTTAAGTCACTCCACCCAAATAAAGCACTTGCCCGGTGATAAAGTCACTCTCCGCCCTCAGGAAGAAATCAACCGCATTGATCACATCCGTCGGCTTACCATAGCGTGGGATCGCCTGCCGAGCGAGTAACGCATCCATCTTTTCTGACGAGACGCCTTTGATCAAATCCGTCAACACCGGCGTCGGGCCCACTGCATTTACCGTAATGCGCAACTCGGCCAACTCACGTGCCATGATCCGAGTCAAACTCTCCACCGCGGCTTTACTGGCAGCGTACACTGCCTCACCTTCCAAGTTCAGTGGATGCGCCACAGTCGTAAAATTCACGATTCGCGGCTGCTCGCTCTTGCGCATCAGTTTGGCAAACTCGCGACAAAACAAGAACGTACCAACCACATTCGTCTGCAAAATAGCATTTACCGTCGAACCCGGCGTTAATAAACAGTGGTTCATCGAGGCGATCCCGGCATTATTTAGTAGCGCATCGACGGCACCGACTTGCCGCTTTACATCGCGAGCCATTTTAATCACCGCGGGTTCATCACTCACATCTAATGCATAATGCCGGTACTGAGCGTGTTGAATCGATGACTCGCCGCGACTACAACCGATGACTCCCCATCCTTCAGCCAGATAATGCTCAGCCAATGATCGGCCAATCCCCTTGCGCGTGCCGGTAATAACGATCTGCTTCACGCTTCAACCCTCTCTAACACTGCTTGCGCGAGCGTCTTAACAGTCAAAAACGGAGAGTTCCGCGCACTCATGGCTTTCTCATCAGCAAGCGCAATCGCCGCGCCGAATTGCGCAGAGACGGCATCCTCCACATCCGCAAGGAGATTAACTAGGCCCATACTGTCTAACACTCCGTCATTGCCATAGAGCGCAGATTGCGCGCTCGGTTGCTTCAATGTGACCAAATCAAAATCTTCGGCCAACAATCGCACCGATTCGATCACGAGAACTTCAACTTCTTCAAGGGTAGGCATAATAGATTTTATCAATCTCCAGCATTCAATGGGAATAGTAAAATAAATAAGGCATCCCATAGCTGATCGATCGCAGTCTGAATTGAGTAATGCATCGCCAACTCGAGCAAGAAAGAAAAAAGCATCGATTCAGGCTTGGACGACCCACCATCAAATTCGTAACAAAGTAATTGCACCCAAGCGAAAGCTCTACTTACATAGCGTTTAATTCGATCGTCGATGCTCACTCGAGTACTGACTTTCGATTCGAAATCTCATACAATTAAAGCCACAAGAAAGGAAACACTTGGACTTAAAAGCTATCAAACAGGTCGTCGA
>CAZIMR010000366.1:0-1678 GCA_964540215.1 uncultured Puniceicoccaceae bacterium | reverse complement strand
AACACGCGCCGCATTCCAACTGATGCGCTAAGCGCTTCGCTCGCTCAATGTCTTGAGTAAAGACCGCCGCAGCTAGCCCATAGGCAGATTGATTGGCTAAGCCAATCGCATCCGCATCGTCCTGCACCGCGATGATCGCCACCACAGGACCAAATACTTCTTCATCAAACGCCGGCATCCCAGGACGCACCTGGGTTAATACCGTTGGCGGATAGAACCAGCCGGGGCCCTCGGGCACATTGCCCCCCAGCACACAGAGCGCGCCAGCAGCGACACTGACATCGACTTGACGCTGTAAGTTCGCACGTAAATCGGCCCGCGCCATCGGCCCGAGATTAGTCCTCTCATCCTCCGGATCACCCATGCGCCGCGCCGCAATCTCAGCCACCAACTTCTGAGTGAACGGCTCAAGCACCGCCTCATGCACCAGCAAGCGCTTCGCCGAAATACAGGTCTGACCGCAATTATTTAAGCGACTCTGCACACATTTCGCAGCCGCCAAATCGAGATCGGCATCTGCACAAATCAGATACGGATCACTGCCGCCAAGCTCGAGCACAGTCTTTTTAATTGCCCGCCCCGCAATCGCCGCGACCGCTGCTCCAGCCCGTTCGCTGCCAGTCAACGCCACGCCCTGCACCGCATCGTGCTGAATCACTGACTCGACCCGATCGACCTCGATCAACAGGGTGCGTAACACGCCCTCAGGGTAACCCGCCTCAATCAACAAGGCCTCGATCGCCAATGCGCACCCGCACACATTTGGCGCATGCTTAAGCAAAGCAATGTTACCCGCAGTGAGCACCGGCACAGCGAAGCGAAAAGCCTGCCAAAACGGAAAATTCCACGGCATAATGCCTAGCACCACACCCAACGGTTGATAGCTCACTTGACTGTCTTGTGCCGCGGTCTCAATCGATTCACTCGCCAAAAAATCGACCGCATGCGTCGCGTAATAGCGGCACAGCAATACACACTTATCGAGCTCCGCACGCGCTTCCACCAACGGCTTACCCACTTCCTGCACAATCAGTCGAACCAAGGCCAGCTGGTTCGTTTCCAGCAGAGTTGCCAGCCGCTCAAGCATCGAGGCGCGTAGGCTCACATCGACTCGCGCCCATGCGCTGGAAGCTGTGCGCGCATCTGCCAACGCAACTGCAAGCGACGCTGCAGACATCGCAGGATATTGCTGTATAAGATGCCCCGTTGCCGGATTAATCGACTCAAACATGTCACTCTGATACTCATTTCGAGCAGAAGGTAAATAAACAAAAGGAATGCCACATTTTTATCTGCTATTAAGTTGGAATTACCCACGACCCTTGCCTTATTACTAGCAACAAAATCTTTCGGACATATACTACCCCTTTTATTTATATGAAAAAAGTCTTTATCTCTGGTTGCTACGACATCCTACATGCGGGGCACATTCAATTTTTCCGCGAGGCCAGGGCCCTCGGCAGTCACCTCACCGTCTGCTTCGCTTCCGATGCCGTTCTGTGGGAGCACAAGAAACGCCGCACCTCGATCCCGCAGGATCATAAGCTGGCCCTAATGACTGCCCTTGAAGTGGTTGATCAAGTCGTCATTGGCGACTGCGAAGCGCTCGGCCTCGACTTCAAGGATCACTTTCTAAAGATCCGTCCGGATATCTTGGCAGTGACCGAAGACGATCAAT
>CAZIMR010000365.1:0-1716 GCA_964540215.1 uncultured Puniceicoccaceae bacterium | reverse complement strand
CATCGAGCACGTCGCTATCGGCGATTTTACTGCCGCAGAATGAAATCATTTGATCGAGAATCGACTGCGCATCACGCATGCCGCCGTTGGCAAGACGGGCAATCGATGCAATGGCCTCAGCTTCAACCTCGATACCTTCAGCCTTTGAAATCTCGGTCAGTTTGTCAGCAATGACAGTGTCCGAAATGGGCCGAAATTCAAAACGCTGGCAGCGCGAGACAATGGTCGGCAACACTTTGTGTGCTTCGGTCGTCGCGAAGAAAAATTTCACGTGCTCGGGCGGTTCTTCGAGTGTCTTAAGCAGCGCATTAAACGCAGCAGTCGAGAGCATGTGCACTTCATCAATAATGTAAATTTTATAGGTGCACTGCGTCGGCGCGTATTGGCAATCTTCGCGCAGGTCCCGTACTTGATCGACGCTATTGTTCGAAGCACCGTCAATCTCGATTACATCCATGCAGGAGCCGCCCATGATTGCTTGGCTGATCTGAGATTCATTATCGGGCGTGGCGCTGGGCCCACCTTCGGCATTGAGCGCTTTAGCGAACAAGCGCGCGGTGCTGGTTTTCCCGGTGCCGCGCGGCCCGACAAACAAATAGGCATGTGCGATACGCTTGGTATCAATCGCGTTACGTAAAGTGCGCACGATATGATCTTGCCCCACCAGTTCATCAAACTGCTTAGGACGCCAGCGGCGTGCGATTACTTGATAGCCTTTTTCCATCGAGGCTTTAAGAAAAGCTCTGATTTAAGGAAAGTTGCAAGGGGCTTTTTCAGGAACTTTGCCCTTTTTTATAATCTAGGGAAGAAAGCCAAACAATAGCTACGAATTACGGCTGATGCATACCTGCGGACACAAAAGTGGCCAGGCACCCTACGGCACACGAGGATTAGGTGTTCGCTGCTTCCTTCCGGATCTGACGAGGTCAACCCGTCCAACATTGCATAGGACCCGGCCACCGACAGAAGACATCCAGTCTTCCCCTGCGT
The DNA here is from genome assembly GCA_964540215.1 of uncultured Puniceicoccaceae bacterium. Lineage (GTDB taxonomy): Bacteria > Verrucomicrobiota > Verrucomicrobiia > Opitutales > Coraliomargaritaceae > Lentimonas. The sequence goes on along the minus strand of CAZIMR010000365.1, from coordinate 726 downwards.
TCAACACTAAAATGAACTATTTTCAGTCGATTAATTGAAAAATCACGCACAGTTTCATTCCGTGTTCGACCTTCGCGCCTAAATATTCGACCTTTTGGCACATGCAGCCAGCCGTCACCCAACAGCGAAAGCAATTTTTCCCCATTAATCAGCTCTTCAGGGAATACCTCCACACATTTCACCGCAGCTTGGACTTGCCCGTCAGCTACGAAGATTTACTCAAATACGACGACTCCTTTCCGCTGATTAACAAAGATGGCAATGACACGCTCTGGCAGACTTTAATCTATGAGCAGCAATTTCGCCGAGAGATCTACGAAGGGCTGAAACGCATTTACGCCCAGCTCCGCTCGGGCGGCGAAGAATCGATTTTAAGCAATCTTTACATCGATCGCGTCGATTATTGTACCTTTGGTAATACTAAACCGATGCGCGTGCGCATTGTGAATCAGTACAACGATAACCACGACTATTTTTACGTTAAAAAAGCCGACGCGTCCCGTGTCTACGGACTCGAACTCGAAGAGCTACTCTCGCCTAGTCATATTAACTTTCTGGTCGACCGCGACACGCTAATTGAGGAGCACATTATTGGCGTACCGGGTGACGACTTCATCCGCGACTATTTACCACGCGCCGAATTGCACGGAGTCCGCCTAGCCAAAGAATTTATCAAATTCAACGAACGCTGCTTCGTGCGGCTACTCGGCGATATGCGCGCGTACA
>CAZIMR010000364.1:0-1732 GCA_964540215.1 uncultured Puniceicoccaceae bacterium | reverse complement strand
GCGCACGGCTCGACTTTGTCGCTTAACATGCAGAGGTGTGGACGCTCGGTACTGCTGACGACGCATTCAAAGTCCTTTTTATGCCCCGCACAGAACCGATGCCAGATGAAGCTTCGGCAGGTCTCGGTGGTCACGTCATGGCCCTCGGCCTCGAACAAGAAGTACTCGCACTGATCTACCCTGACAGTCGCGGCGAAGGCTATGGCATGCGCCGCTTCAACGACGATCAACGAATGGACTTTAGCCCGCTCGACACCGAAACAGACGTACACTTCGCACACGCCCGCGGCTTTATTGCTAAGACCTCGAGCGCCGATGTCGAGCGCTTAAAAGTGTTAGTCAAGACTGCTTACATTGGCTAATATTAAGCGACGATAATACGGCCACCATCTGGTTGAACCAATCAGAATAATGCCAGCGCCGTGCAGCCGGATCGCACCGTCGTTTGAGCGGCGAAAAAAATGTATCGCCCACAGTCCTATACTCTGAATAAATCTGGCGCATGAAAAGTATGACAGGATATGGCCGTGGCTCCGCGGATGCCTCCAAGCAAAATGTGCGAATCGAAGTGGAGATCTCTTCGGTGAATCGTAAAACGTTAGATGCTCAAATCTCCTGTCCTCGCGAATGGAATGGGCTCGATCAACAGTGCAACGCTTGGCTCAGAGACGCTTTTCAACGCGGCCGCATAAATATTCAAATAAAAGCAGAGTCCACCGAAGGCACACAGTCCGGCCTAGCCTGGAGTGCGCGCAGCATGGACGAAAGCCTAGATCGGCTGCGCGGTTTCGCCGAAAGCCAGAATATCCCCTTTACCGTGGATAGTCACGTATTACTCAATCTAGCAAAAACACTGAAAGACAGCTCAGCACTCCCAGACTGGCGCGAAATTGAAGCTCCAATCAAAGCTGCATTCGATACTGCACTCGCAGACATCGATAGCATGCGAGTCAACGAAGGCAAAGCACTTGCGGAGGACTTGCGACAGCGTATTAAAGAGCTCAATACAATTAGTCAGCAGATCGCAACCCATGCAGAAAACACCGTCGCGACCTATCGCGATGCGCTGATGAATCGACTTAAGCAATTAAAGCTCGAACTAGACATAAATGATGAACGTGTACTAAAGGAACTAGCCATCTTTGCAGACCGCTCGGACATAAGCGAGGAACTCACACGCTTAAATAGCCACTTCGATCAATTCAATGAATTCATTGATGCTGATGAAGCGACTGGCAGGAAAATGGATTTCCTCTGCCAAGAAATACACCGCGAGTTTAATACCACTGGCAGCAAGTCATCTCCGATCGAAATCACCCGCGCAGTAATCGAAGGTAAAAATGGGCTCGAACGCATCCGTGAACAGGTGCAGAACGTCGAGTAATATAGCCACCCCGAGCAGTCACTGCTCTCATCGCTACGTCGAACTCTCGGTATGCACCAATCGAGCGCACAAGGACCCGATCTTTTTTAGATCCAGTCTTCGCCGTGGGACTTAAGAGCTTGCGCCAGCACTTTGGCAAAAAATGGACCACGATAAATCCAACCTGTGTAGATTTGTACCATCGATGCACCGGCATCCATTTTTGCTCCGGCAGATTCGACTGAATCAATTCCACCCACGCCGATAATCGGCAGCTTACCATCAGTCGATCGGTGAATATAGTCTATCACGTCGTTAGAGCGCTTATCAATATCCGTGCCGCCACTCATGCCGCCAGTTTCCGTCGAT
>CAZIMR010000363.1:0-1732 GCA_964540215.1 uncultured Puniceicoccaceae bacterium | reverse complement strand
AGAAGATGCAGGCCAACGTCAAGGCTGCTGGCGGCAAAATGACGATCGGGCTTAGATTCAAACGGTTACCCATCAAACGCGGTTCCAAAAGACTACCGATTGAGAACTGTAAGCCCGTTGATACTGAGGCAGTGATCACAAAAGGGGCGAGCGTATCAAACTGTACCAAAGCCAAGGCCGACGGAAACGCAGTCGCGACGATCGAACCAATTGTCGGGATGAAATTAAGGAAGAAGATAAGAACCGCCCAAAAGCTTGCGAAATCGACTCCGACGAAGCTTAACACTGCATAGCTCAACAACGCTGTCGCCGCACTTGTAAGAACTTTAATCCCGATGTAGGAGCGAATGTCTGAACGAATCTTTTCCATTAGACCTAAGACCTCTTCGAGACGATCCGGATCTCGAACCAATCCATGCATTTTTGCAGTAAACGTGCGCTGTTCTAACAACAGGAAGATCAAATACAAAATAATGATTCCAGTCCGACTCACCAACGAGCGCACAGTGCCGCCAATATCCTGTAAATAACTACTCAAATTGATCTGAGCAAAGATCTCCTTAATATTAGGTGCCTCTTGAACCCCAAATAGTTCATAGCCTTTATAAATTAAACCCTCCAAATTCTGCTGATAGAGTGGCGCAACTGTGATCACGCTAGCGATATTTACCGTGATCAATTGAATCACTAGACTCAACGAAGCTAAGATCACTGCAATCGCCACAATCATCGCTATCGGCCGAGGCAACGATACACTACCAAGACGCAGCCGACAAATTGTATGTGCCAAAATATTGATCAGATAAGCGACCGCTCCAGCTATCACGAGGGGCAACAACAAAGCCTGCCCAAGGTAGAGCAAATAAAAGGTTAAAAAGACGATTAACATCGTTATCGCTGCGCGCTGCAATTTCATAGCCCCCATTTAAAAAGAAGTATTCAGGCGATGTCCACCACGGAGCAGCACTAATATTTAACAAATCGAGACCACAGGATCAGTCATTCTCCGAGTGCAGCTTCGATTTACGCTACGGCCGTTTTATGCCGTGATTGCTAATCCAGCCAAGTAAGCTTCCTTCCGACGGTAAAAATCTAAAATAATCGACTCGAAGTCTTACTTAATCTGCTTAAATAAGTCTCAAACGCATGCCAAATCGCAGTATATTTTGCCAGTTGATACATTATTTCAGCACGCCAATAATAGACATAGGCTGGGGAATTCGATCGCTGTAACAATCCATCAATAACTCCTAATGCTTCTCGATATTTACCGCTTTCAAGATAATAGCTCAAAAGTACAGTGCGCTTTGACAAGCGATTCGTAGACAGCAAAAAATACGTACACCAGACCATCAATCTGACTTTAATCCGTTGCCAGCCCCATAAAATTGCGGGGATCTCAAGCCACCTATGATTCTCTCGAAATAAACACCACCTGCCCATTTTAGAAGTCATCACGCTCCACAATGACTTTTTTGTGCGAAGGCATACACGCATTGACCTTCCTACATGCTTCTGTAGATCTGTTAAAAAGCCCGCAACCATGGCAGAGAAAAACTCAAACGAAACCATCACAGGCGTCCTCGAACGGATCATTTTCTTTAACGAAGAGAATGCCTATTGCGTGGCCGAAGTCAGCGTCGCCAACGGCAAACGCCCCGTCACCATCCTTGGGCCCCTCCCGGGCGTACAATGCGGCGAGACGCTTAAGCTTAATGGTCAATGGACCCGC
>CAZIMR010000362.1:0-1736 GCA_964540215.1 uncultured Puniceicoccaceae bacterium | reverse complement strand
CTCGATGCGGGCTCACCATATCCAGCTGCAACGCCAGCGGATTCGACGTTTAGTTGATCAAGCGGAGCGCCTTCGGCAGCCAGCGCATGTTGCAGTAGTTTTTCTGCCATTGGGCTGCGGCAGACATTGCCGGTGCAGACAGTGAGGATGAGATTGCGATCTTGAGCCATTGGAAAGAGAGATTAAGCAAGTTGTCGGGCCAGTCACAACAGTTTTACCCGAGTGGGATCAGAGTTCGGGGCGTTGCTGCAAGATTTTTAGGGCGCCGCTGATATCAACGCTATGTTGCAAAATACGATCGGTCTTAATGAGGCCGCGATTAGCCGTACTGAGAAGCTGTTTAACGGACATCATCCACAAGGTGCTAGTTTAGCGGTTAAGCTCTTTATGGCCGATGTCGCGGCGGAGATATTTGGCGTCGAAGAGTACCTGGTCACATACGCCATAGGCGAGGTCGGCTGCGGCTTGCAGGCTCGGCGCTTGTCCACTGACGCCCAGCACGCGGCCACCGTTAGTGGTGATGGTGCCATCCGCTGCGCGCGTAGTGCCAGCATGCACGATCGCGGAACGCTCCGGAGTGGTTGTTGGTAACGTGATGGTGTCGCCCTTTGCATAACTGTCCGGGTAGCCGCCTGCTGCGAGCACGATGACGATCGCAGCGCCGGGATGGAAGTTAAGCTTTGCTGGTAATGCTTCGCCCTTTGCTGAGGCGAGTAGGACTGGCACGAGATCGTCTGCGACCATTGGTAGTAGTACCTGTGTTTCAGGATCGCCGAAGCGGACGTTGTATTCAAGTACGCGCACACCTTTTGGAGTTAACATCAGGCCAGCGTAAAGGGTGCCGCAGAAGTGAATGCCGTCTGCTTTAAAGCCATCGAGGGTCGGGCGCAGCACTTGTGTTTCGATCTGGGCCTGCATCTCTGCAGTGACGCGACTGGTCGGAGTGTATGCGCCCATGCCGCCAGTATTGAGGCCTGTGTCGCCTTCACCGGCGCGCTTGTGATCTTGGCTCGGTGGCAGGCAGACGAAATCATCGCCAGATACAATGGCGTGAATCGAGGCTTCTTCGCCATAAAGTGTCTCTTCGATGACGATCTCGTGGCCGCTAGCGCCGAAGGCGTTGCCCTCTAGCATGTCTTTGACCGCAGCAATCGCTTCAGCTTGAGTTTCCGCCATGATTACGCCTTTGCCTGCTGCGAGGCCACTGGCCTTGATGACGATCGGTGCGGGGTGTGTGTCGAGATACGCTAACGCCGGGGCGACTTCGGTAAAGCTGGCGTATTCTGCGGTGGGGATGTTGTGGCGGGCGAAGAAATCCTTACAAAAGACTTTGCTCGATTCGAGCTGAGCGCCCTGAGCGTTCGGGCCGTAGGCGGGGATACCGACTGCTTCTAGCGCATCGCCGAGGCCGAGGCTGAGCGGCACTTCTGGGCCGACGATGACGAGGCCGATGTGGTTGTCTTGAGCGAGCTGGACGATGCCTTCGATGTCTTCGACGCCGATGTTGTAGCAATCAACCTCGGAGGCGATGCCACCATTGCCTGGTGTTGCAATGACGCGCTCGGTCAAGGGGCTCTTTAGGCACATTTGTACGAGGGCGTGTTCGCGGCCACCAGAACCCACGACAAGAATAGAAAACTTAGATGTATCAGCCATACTTCAGAGCACGTTTCCAGAATCCGTTTCAGAGGTAAAGGCTGTTTTAGGGGAGAGACGCGTGTTTTTCTGTGGTTTGA
>CAZIMR010000361.1:0-1738 GCA_964540215.1 uncultured Puniceicoccaceae bacterium | reverse complement strand
AAGCGCGCAACCATGACATTGCCAGAAATCAAGCCACGCGCGCAGTAATTTTTCGCAGGATTGGTTTGCGGTGTCTTCCTCAAGCAGTTTTGCTTTGGGCAATATGGATGATGCTTCAGTGACTTCAAAGATTGAAACCCGCCAGCTAGTTCGGGAATACGGAAAGCGTCGCGTCGTAAATGGCGTGAACATAAACGTTAGTGCGGGCGAGATCGTCGGTCTGCTGGGCCCGAATGGCGCGGGTAAGACGACGACCTTCTACATGTTGGTGGGCTTGATCGCCGCGACCTCTGGCCAAGTTTTTCTGGATGGTGAGGATCTGACAGATTTGCCGATGTATCGACGTGCACGGCGTGGTATTGGTTACTTGCCTCAAGAAGCCTCGGTTTTTCGGAAGATGACTGTGGAGCAAAATATCCGCGCGATTGCGGAGACTTTGCCGTTGAGCAAGGCCGAGTGTGACGCGTCGGTCGAAGAGCATCTGGCGGAGCTTGGCTTGCAGCATCTGGCCAATCAAACGGCTTTAACTTTGAGTGGAGGTGAACGCCGCCGTTTGGAGATTTCCCGAGCGTTGGTCACAAAACCTAAGTTTTTGTTGATGGATGAGCCCTTCAGTGGGGTCGACCCAATCAGCGTGAGTGAGGTGCAGAAGATTATCGTACAGCTCAAGCAGCGTGGGATTGGAGTGCTGATCACTGATCATAATGTGCGCGAGACGCTACGCATCGTCGATCGTGCATACCTGCTGCATGAGGGCGCGGTTCTCAGCGAAGGAACGGGGGATTTTTTAATCAATGATGCCAAGAGTAAGGAATTCTATCTTGGCCAAAACTTTAATATGTAAACGGAGAGCTTTACCCCATGCCTATTCAGCAGAAAAACAACGCGAAGTTCATCGAGTCAGTCTCGGTCCGAGAGTTCTATGAGTCTTTTAAGGAGCCGCTTGAGCTCGATTTAGTCGCCGGTGGCGTGGGTTTGGATAAGACTATCCGTGAACGTAGCTTGAACCGGCCTGCTTTGGCTTTGACTGGCTACTTTAAGTTTTTTGCTCGAAGGCGCATTCAGCTTCTGGGCGCAGGAGAGATGGCATACCTGCGCGATTTGGGGCAAGCCGAGGAAGCCCGTGTACTGGCTGAGATCTTTAAGCGTAAAGTACCCTGTATCGTAGTCTCGAGAAATTTAGCACCGTCGAAGATTATGAAGGCCTTGGCCGACGAATATGCGACGCCGTTGATTCGATCGCCGCAGAAGTCCAAGACATTTACCACTGAAGCAACCTTGTTGCTGGAGGAGAAGTTTGCTCCACGCACACACATCCATGGCACCTTGTTGGACGTCCGCGGGATCGGCACCTTGATCTGTGGAGAGAGCGGGGTGGGTAAGAGTGAGTGTGCACTAGCGCTGATTGAGCGCGGGCATAGCTTGGTGGCCGACGATTTAACTTATGTCAAACGGTTGAGCGATCGAGAGCTGATGGGCACCTCAGCGGAGTTGAGTCGCGGCTATATGGAGTGTCGTGGTCTAGGTATCATTAATATTGCTGAGTTATTCGGTGTGCGTTCGGTGCGCTTAAATAAACGCATCGATGTGATCATCAATTTCATCAATTGGACCACAGGAATGAATGAGGATCGCACTGGCCTCGAAGAGAACCATCTCGAGGTGCTTGGCATGCAGGTGCCGTTAATTGAGATTCCGGTTCGCCCTGGGCGGGATATGGCGCGACTCGTTGAAGTGG
>CAZIMR010000360.1:0-1742 GCA_964540215.1 uncultured Puniceicoccaceae bacterium | reverse complement strand
GACCCGATATGTATCGGGTGGCCTTGCGCTATTGGTCTTGTTCTTGAACATTGCATTGGTCAGCCCGCAGGTTCACCAAGCGTTGCATACAGATTCCGCAGATCAATCGCATGCTTGCAGTGAGCACCCGCATGAGGTGCCTGCGAATGATTGCGACCACTCCTGTGCCGTGGCACTGTTTGGTCAAGGTGCGATGCCGTTGCAGCCCTTGGTCGAGTTGCCAGAGCGTACTGATGTGATTATTGCGATTATGCCGCAGTCTGCGGAAATCGTCTGGTGTGGACCAGCACTGATACGGCGTTGTAGCCGTGCTCCCCCGATTGAAACGATTGTTTAGATAATACTCCGAGTGCTGGTAATTGCCGGTCTCGTTATGCGTGTGCGCTGTTCGCTCACGTCCAAAACAATAACATTTTTCAATCAATTCAATGAATCACTTTTTTCTTAAAAGCGGTGCACTCGTATGCATCGCACTGGGCTCGGCCCACATTATTAACGCAGAATCGTCCGAAGAGACGGTTTATCAACTCGACGATTACATCGTCTCCGCAGGTCCCAACCTGCGCTCAATCCGGGATTACGCTGCACCAGCCAATGTCGTGACTGCGCAAGAACTTACCCGCCAAAGTGGCAGCAGTCTGGGTGCCGTGCTCGATTGGCAACCCGGCGTGAGCAGCTCTTCCTTCGGTGCCGGCGCGAGCCGCCCGATCTTACGTGGCTTTGATGGCCCGCGCGTCCGTATTTTGGATGCGGGTCTCGATATTATGGATGTTTCCGATACCAGCCCAGACCATGCAGTGACGCTTGAGCCACTGCTGACTGAGCGTGTAGAAGTCCTGCGTGGCCCAAGTACATTGCTGTATGGCAGCTCCGCGATCGGCGGCGCAGTGAATGTCATCGGTAAAGAAATGCCGCGTCAACGAGTCGACCCGAAGGGCTACGAAGGTGCCCTTGAAGCGCGCCGCGATACGGTTTCAGGCGGCGATACGCTTGCGGGTTATACCACCGTTGGGGACGATGATTGGGCACTGACTATTACAGCTGTAGATCGTGATGCGGATGACTACGAGATTCCTGGCGACGCGCAGGAGGAAGATGCAGAAGGCGATACACTCGAAAACAGTTTCGTCGAAACGGAGCAGTTCTCAGTCGGCGCCAGCTGGTTCTTTAGTGACGAGAATCGTATCGGCTTCAGCTTTTCGAACTATCAAACTCGCTACGGTTTACCCGGCCACGGGCATGGGGAGCATGAGGGAGAGGAAGACCACGATGACGAAGAGGAAGATCACGAGGACGAAGAGGCTGGCCACGACGACGAAGAGGCGGTGGCGATTGACATGGAGCGCAAGCGCTACGATATGGAGCTGGAGCTAGTCGATGTAAACGACTGGATCGAGGCCCTCCGCGTGCGTCTGGGTTACACTGATTATGAGCACTCCGAAGGCGATACTGTGTTTGAACGCGAAGGCTGGGAACTGCGCGCCGAGGCGGCGCACACTCCATGGTGGGTGATCGACGAAGGTGTGGTTGGCGTCCAATTCTCAGATGTGGACTTCTCTGCTTTAGGCTCCGAAAGCTTCACCCCCGCATCTACAACCAAGACGCAGGCGCTCTTTGTCAGCGAACATATCCACGGCGATGTGCTGCATTATGAGTTCGGCGGGCGTATCGAGCGCACCGACATTAGCGAAGATAAGAACCAGCGTAGTTACGACGAGTTGGCGATCAGCCTCGCAGCCGGA
>CAZIMR010000359.1:0-1743 GCA_964540215.1 uncultured Puniceicoccaceae bacterium | reverse complement strand
TGAGCTGCGTGAACTCGTCACCACCCTTGGCATCGGTATACAGCACGAAGTACAACTTTCGATCCGTAAGCCTCAGGCCAAATTCCTGCTTGGCACAGGCAAGGCCGAAACAATGATCGAACTGGCGAAAGCGCATAATTGTGACGTCATCGTATTTGATAATGAGCTCACCCCCGCACAGCAGCGAAACTGGGAGCAAGCGGCGGATGACAAGATCTTGGTCATCGATCGACAAGAGGTGATTCTAGATATTTTTGGCAAACGCGCCCAAACCAAAGAAGCGGTGTTGCAAGTGGAATTAGCGCGTCTCGAATACAACTTACCACGCCTGAAAAGCGCATGGACGCACCTGAGCCGTCAACGTGGCGGTGGCTCGACGCAACGAGATGCCGGAGAAACCCAGCAAGAGTTGGATCAACGCATGGTGCGCACGCAAATCACACGCGTGAAGCGCGAGCTCGAAAGCGTGATCCAGCACCGCCACGTGCAGCGTAAAAAACGCATGACCGTACCCGTGCCAACCTGCGCCATCGTCGGCTACACCAATGCCGGTAAATCTTCGTTGCTCAACCAGTTAACAAATTCCGACATTCTCGTCGAAGACAAGCTGTTTGCCACGCTCGACCCCACGTCGCGTCGTTGCCCGCTCCCAAGCGGACAGCCGCTAATTATCACCGATACTGTCGGCTTTGTGCGCAATCTGCCGCACCGTCTAGTCAATGCCTTCAAAGCGACTCTAGAGGAAGCGGTCGTCTCTAACTTTTTGATTCATGTGCTGGATGTTAACAGTCCAGAAATCGAAGCCCATGCAGAAACCACCCTTTCGGTACTGCATGGACTGGGAGCCGATGAGAAGAAAATCATTACAGTCTTCAACAAAATCGACGACCTATGGAGTGAGGATATACGCCTCACCCTGTCTTTTAGGTATCCAGAAGCACTCTTCGTCAGCGCACATTCAGGCGAAGGTATTCCTAAATTGCTAGAGCGCATCGAAGCCATTATTGAAAGCGACTTTGCGCAACTGCGCTTACTCATCCCCCATGACCGTTACGATCTGGTCGCTCGCCTACACCGCGAAGGTGGCGTACGTAAAGAAGAGGCTCGAGACAACGGCACTTACATCGTCGGCTCTGTCCCCGAACGAATGTTATCAGCAATGCACCCTTTCCTACTCAGCAACGACGAGCCCTAATCTCTACTTCCATCGGCCCTCTTTGGCAGGTTTCTACAGCAATTAGTGCCCAGTTATAAAAGATGTGGATCATAATACACCTCTTTGTCGCACTTTTCAGATTATTGATTAGAATAAAATCATGAACCTATCTAGGCACACCACCACACCCAACAACGCTCTGATTGTCATACTATGGGGGCTGATCTTCGCAAAATGCTTTACACTGGAATACTTCGTTCAAGTTTATGAGGTGCCCATCAATTCAGCGGTCTATGTCTGGACGCTTACACTCAGTATGGCTGTAGTTGCTACATTCGTATTTGTGCGAATAAAAGCCCAAGGAAATAGTTTCCAAGCAAGCCTGCAACGTAATCTAGCAATCTGGGGCACCTCTGCGATCGCAATGCTAATCGCCTTAGCAGTGGTATTCACATCAAAAAATATCAACCCTTATAGCGTCCCATCGATACTGGCCGCCTTCCTTGGCCTTAGCTACCTGATTCAGGGTCGGTTAACGAGTCATCTAAGCGACGTACTCAGCGGCAGCGGCTGGTTAATCGGAGCTG
>CAZIMR010000358.1:0-1750 GCA_964540215.1 uncultured Puniceicoccaceae bacterium | reverse complement strand
CGGCGTCATCGTGGTGAATCTTATCGGCCCTGGTAATATTGATGCGGAGACCGCTACAGCGATGCTTGGCCGCGGCAGCGAGACTGCGCTCAATGAAGGACTAATGAGCAAAGTCGAAGGCCGCAGCAGCAGCGATCTGTTTGATATCTTTTTGCGCATGTTTCCGTCCAACATCGTTGATGCAGCGACCAACAATGGGCAACTGCTCGGAGTCATCACCTTCTCGCTACTGTTCGGCGCCTTCATCGGCAAGCTGCCCGAGGCACAACGCGAGACGCAGCAAAAGTTCTGGGAGAGTGCCCAGGCAGTGATGCTTAAGTTCACCGACTTCATCATCCGTTTCGCACCGATCGGCGTGTTCGGACTCGTCACCCCAGTGTTGTTCAACGCGCCCATCGGCGACCTCATCGGCGCGATTTTCTGGTTCTTCATCACTGTAGTTTTAGCCCTGGCGATTCATTTTTTCATCAACCTCGCCCTAGTGCTCAAGTTTATCGGCAAGGTCAACCCGATCACGCACTACAAAGAGATGGTTCCGGTGCTGCTCACTGCGTTTTCCACCGCCAGCTCATCCGCCACCCTGCCGCTGACCATTGAAACCGTCGAAACGCGTGCTAAGGTTTCGAAGAAGACCAGCTCCTTTACCCTGCCCCTCGGCGCGACGGTGAATATGGACGGCACCGCGCTCTACGAATGCGTGGTCGTGCTGTTCATCGCACAGCTCTACGCATCCACCGGGCAGGACGTACTCGGTATCGGCCAGCAACTGCTGGTCGTTTTCCTCGCCTTGACCACTAGTATCGGCGTCGCCGGAATTCCGGCCGCCAGTCTCGTGGCGATTGCCGTCATTCTACCCGCTGTCGGCCTGCCCGTCGAAGCGATCGGCGTGGTCTGGGTGACGGATCGGATCCTCGATATGTGCCGCACCTCAGTCAATGTCTTTAGCGACACCGTCGGCGCCGTCGCGATTGCTCGCAGCGAAGGCGAGCATCCATACCCGCTTGAAAATTGTTAGATAAAGCATCTTGCGGTTAACTTCACCCTCCAACAAACAGCTGAAAACTAACCATGCTCACATGACTACTGACCAACGGCTCGCCGAACTCGGCATTGAACTCCCGATCGCACCCGCCCCCGCAGGTAACTATGTTGCTTGCATGCAAGTCGGCAACCTACTCTACATTTCTGGAGCCATTTGTCTGGTAAACGGCGAAATGACTCACACCGGTAAAATCGGTGAAACGCGCGACCTCGTCTACGGCCAAGCCGCCGCCCGCGTCTGCGCACTCAATTTACTCGCCGTGGCCAAAGGTCACCTTAGCGATCTCGATAAAGTCTCTCGAGTCGTACAGCTCAACGGCTTCGTCAACGGCGTGCCGGGTTTTGCTGACAGCCCTGCCGTGATCAACGGTGCATCCGATACGATGGTCGAAATCCTCGGCGAACGAGGCCGCCACACGCGGGCAGCGGTGGCTGTCACAGGCCTGCCGCTAGATACCACCGTCGAAATCCAAGCGATCTTCGAAGTCGCTTAATAAACGTGCAACCGGCACTGCTGGGCCATCTACGCCAGACCTCAGGCTCTCAGCACTCAAAGCCCTACCGCCACTCGTGCTTCGGATAACGGCCTGCCAGGTCTTTGCGCACGTGATGATACGCGCCGTTCCAAAAGCCGTCGAGATCATCGGTCAAATGTGCCGGCCGTTGATTCGGCGCGAGCAACTCAACCAGCAACTGCACCTTGCCATTC
>CAZIMR010000357.1:0-1752 GCA_964540215.1 uncultured Puniceicoccaceae bacterium | reverse complement strand
AAACCCAGCCCTCTGCTGCCGAACTATCTGCCCGAATTTGCTCAAACAGCGCATCATTGTTGGTAAAAGCCATCGCCACCGAGCGACCCTGAGTCAGGTCAGTCACCATGCGCTCAGTGTCTAAACGCTCATGCGCCGCCATCGAATCAGCGCGATGGACTGCGCCCAGATAAACGCGATCTGCAGACGAAAGCGCCTGCGTAAACGCTTCCTGAAAGAGTGAGGTTCGCGCAGTGTTGCTGCGCGGCTCAAAACTCACACACAACTTGCGATCCGGATACGCCGCCCGCAGGCCCTCCAACGCTCCAGTAATCGCAGTGGGATGATGAGCAAAGTCTTCAAGCACCGTCCACTTCGCACACTCGTGCAACACATCTTGTCGCCGTTTCACTCCACGAAAGCCTGCCAACGCTCCTAGATCAAACTCCACAGGCGACGTGTGCCCGCAGGAAAACGCTGCAGCCAGCGCAGCCATCGCAGCATTACGTGCATTGAACAAGCCATGCATTGGCCAGTTCACGCGCGTCCACAGCTCCCCTTGCCAGATCAAGTCAAACGCCGCACCCTGCGCAGCATCAGTGAAATTCGCGATCACCAGATCATTCGCCTCGCCGGTGCCAACGCGAACCACCTGCGTCCACGGCGCGGGTAACAGCGCGGTAATGTTGGCATCATCACCATTGACGATCGCACAGCCTTCGCTCGGAATGATACGTAAGAAATGCCGAAAGGTACGCTGCACATCTTGCAAGTCTCGAAAAATATCTGCGTGATCGAATTCCAAATTATTCAGTACGGCAAGCTGCGGCCGGTAGTGGATAAATTTACTGCGCTTATCGAAAAAAGCTGTATCATACTCATCTCCCTCGATGACAAACGCGTCACCACTGCCGAGCTGCGCGCCACTGGGTAAATCACGCGGTACACCACCGATTAACCAGCCCGGTTTCGCCCCCGCTACCTCGAGTAAAAAAGTCGTGATCGCCGAAGTGGTCGTCTTGCCATGGGTGCCCGCAATCACCACTGGCCGACGCCCCAGCAACACTGTATCATGCAGCAACTGTGGCAATGAAATGAAGGAGACCTCCGATTGGTTGAGCAACCACTCCACCTCGACATTTCCCCGACTCATTACGTTGCCTACCACCACGCGGTCCGGCTTCAGCGCTGCGAGTCGTTCGACATCGTAGCCATCAAATACTTCGATTCCAGCATCTGCCAGCACATCGGACATCGGAGGGTACACGCCCGCATCCGCGCCGCAAACCTCATGCCCCTGCTCTCGCACCAACAACGCCGCATTGCCCATCGCCGTCCCGCAAATGCCCATAAAATAAATCCGCATTCGCTTAGATCACTTTAGGCTGCGAAAAAATACAAGCGGCAAGTCAGCACAATTAGTCTAAATGGCTGTGCGACGACTCGATACCGGTTAATTAGATCAGCGTGCACCGCTGCCACGTATGACCACTCGGACGGTTCGAACGAGGATCACGATATCGAGCCACAACGACCAATTATGCACATAATAAGGATCCCAACGAACCATGCCATCACTGCCGACTTCACTGCGGCCAGAGACTTGCCAGAGTCCGGTCATGCCTGGTCGAACGCGCTCACGCAGCTTTCTGACTGATGGCGGCAACAGCTCGTGATGATAATTCGGCAATGGCCGTGGACCAATCAAAGACATATCACCTTTTACTACATTTAAAATTTTTTGATACATATTTAGAGACTGACTTACCATCG
>CAZIMR010000356.1:0-1777 GCA_964540215.1 uncultured Puniceicoccaceae bacterium | reverse complement strand
CGATCTTCATGGGTTGCCGTCAGCACAAAGATAAGTGGGTGTTTGTTATTAGTGCAATTGGTCTATGCATACTCATTGCAGCCTTGATCTATGAACGCGGGCATACGCCTGCCGATGAGTTGCTTGCGGGCGCACATTGTCAGCACTGCGTACGTGGGATTGGAGAGGATGCACAACCGTTGAGCATTGCGGCATGGATCAATACCCTTGGTGGCCTATTCCTCGCAAGTGCCCACGTTCGTAATTATCGACTGTGTCGCCGCAACGCATGTGCTCATTAGAGAGCGCTTGAGGATACTTCTGAAGCCTGCCGGCTGCAGCTAACATGCAGCACGTGCGCAGGCCCCACACACTCCATAAACCTCTAGCAAATGAGTCACTCCAGTGTACCCCCTAGTGGCTGCCTGACCTTCGACCTGAGTCCCAACGCATAAGTCAAGCGGCTCTGCTTGGTGACAGACTCGGCAGATCAAATGGTGGTAATGCGCACCCGGCTCCGTGAGCTCAAATAATTGCGTGCCGCTTTCCATCGGGATACGTTGCAATGCTTGGATCGCTTCAAACGCCTCCAAATTTCGATACACGGTCACTAAGTCACTAGGAGGCAGCCCGGCCTGCTTGCGAATCTCTTCTGCCGAGACTGGGCGGCTGAATGACCCGATCGCTGTTAGGATTTGGGCGCGCTTTTTAGTCATACGGGCCCCACTCTTCTTCAGTGCCTCAGTTATGCGCGTAAGTATGCTCGGATTTAACACAGCATCAATCCAATGCATCGATCGCTATCGATCAATAGTGAAACATCGCTCGTATCAAATCACCAAAAAACGCGGGGCCCTCTCGGAACCCCGCGTTGCTAAATCAACAGAATTGAATCGTTTGCTTAGAACTCCACGCGAGCACCAATCGTGAAATTGCGGCCCGGCAGTGCAGCTTCCTCTTTAACGAAGGAAGTGTGATGACGAATCTCTTCGTCGAGTAGATTCTCAGCACGTGCGAAAATCACTGCAGTGATCGCATTCCCTAGGTCCAACCGGTAATTGACATCTAAGTTCAATTTCAAGTAATCGTCCGTCGATGTTTCTTCCGGTCCAGTATTATCCTGCTCGAAAGCATAACGCAGCTCAACGCCGGAGTCCCAGTTGCCAGTGGCCCAGCTGAGACGCGAGCCAATCCGCATCGGTGGAATCCGAGCCAGATCATCGCCCGTATCTTCGTTGGTCGCATGCACCCAATCGCCCATCAGGCTAAGCAACACACGATTGCTCTCGTTCTCAAGCAGCGTATAATCCAGCTGCGCCTCAATTCCGTAGAATTCGGCATCGATGGCGTTGAATTGATAAGTATGTAAGGCTTCATCATCTTCGAAACCAAGATCATCTTCGCCAAGACCATTTACATCCGTTTCAAAGCCCAGCTCCTCAGAAAAGATATAATCATCGAAGTAGGTGTAGAACAGTGAGACTTCTGCTTGCCAGTTTTCATGTGAAGTACGGTAGGTTAGGTCCACGCCATACGCAGTTTCCTGCTTCAAGTCGGCATCACCGAACTCATATTGGTTAGTTGCAAAATGCGGACCCTCAGCATACAGCTCGGTCGAAGTCGGATTGCGCTGCGAACGTTGCAGCACCAATGACAGCGAGTTCGCCTCATCAATGTGCCAGGTTGCTCCGGCTGCGAGGCTGATCGCCAACTCGTCGTAACTACGCTGGTTCTTATCTTCTGCAATGTCCGTGCGCTCCATGCGTCCACCAAACTCATAGTGCAAGACATCGCCGTG
>CAZIMR010000355.1:0-1778 GCA_964540215.1 uncultured Puniceicoccaceae bacterium | reverse complement strand
CACATGAAAAATGGGCGTTTTGCCGCCGCACTGCGCTCGATGAAGCCGGTCGCCTTATTAGCTAAAATCTGATTGATTTTCGCAGTGTCCCATTCCGAATCACCAGGCCCAGGACCCTTGTCTGAAATGAAGCTAATATTTTTTGCGGTCTTTTGATCGTAGTGAATCAGTTCTGACTGATCATTAAAAGGCGCCCAAACATTGTTCTCGAGGGCTAGGTAGATCGGCCCCTGCACTCCCGTCGGCAGCGTGTAATCATAATTAAATCCCAAGTCTTTAGGGCTAGCGGCAATCCATTTCGACATGTCCACATCCAAGGGCTGCCCACTTCGGTCATTGCCGCGAAACACGTTGCTTGTGCCTCTGTGATAGAAGTCTCCGCCCAAATGCCATTTGCCAATAAAACCTGTGTTGTAGCCCGCAGCTTGGGCCACACTCCCAAGTGTGGCATCTTCTGCCGCGATTGCGCTCGGCCGGAAGGTGCCCCAAACACCCCAGGGAGCGTAGGAGCGGTAATTGTAGTTTCCAGTCATCACAGCATAGCGCGAAGGCGAGCATAGAGAAGTCGGTGAATGCGCATCGCTAAACCATAACCCCTCATTCGCCAGTGCATCCAATGTCGGCGTCGCTGCCAATGCGGCTTGCCCAGTGCGCTCTAGGTGCTGACGGCTGATGTCGCCCGGCCCGAAGTCATCCGCCATGATAAATACGATATTCGGCTGAGCTGGCGCTGCATATACCAAAGGCGCCAACAAGTAGGTTAAATAAATAAAAGAACGAATTTTCATAGGATTAGGATTTTAAAAACTCAGCATATGATCCACATTTAGATAGGCAAACGACAGCGTAAATACCACTAAAACCAATAACAATACACGTGTAAAAACTTGTCAAGAATCACCTTTTTGATCGCTAGTAAAATACTCAACCTGCGCTGACTCGCCGCACCGCAGTATTCACAGCGGGGGAAATGTTTTACACTAGCATCCGACATCAATTGAGAGGTCGATTCACAACGCGGCGCCAACGGTTAAGGCTGTGGGCAATCAGCGTCATGGCGCACAAGACACAATTCCACAGATAGTGGCAAAAAAGACTTGCGAGGGATGCGCTGAAACGTAGCTTGCGGACTTCGCATCACGTCCCGTTCGTCTAGCCCGGTCTAGGACACCTGGTTTTCATCCAGGCAACAGGGGTTCGAATCCCCTACGGGATGCCATTTTTAAGCCCTCAGCGACTTTCAGTCCTGAGGGCTTTTTAGTCGCTGAAAACTGACCATTAATTCAGCTCTAGAGACGTAGGCTGGCAAAACGAAGGGCAAAACCAAGCAGAGCATTCGGGGCTTCGAAGCAGCCGCGTCGCGCCTCGCGACAAGGACGCTCGAACAGTCAATTACACAGATCTAGCCTACGCAATCAACGCATCCAGTAAGGCACGTAGCTTCAACTCAGTCTCACGAGTTTCTTTCTCTGGGTCGGAACCTTGTACAATCCCAGCACCTGCATACAAGCTGGCGGTATTGCCTTCAATCAGAGCCGAACGGATACCCACGATCATCTCTCCTTCATTAAGGTGATTAAACCAACCGATCACACCTGAATAAAGACCGCGATCCAGCTGTTCCAAGTCATGTATCCGTGCCACTGCCTCTTCGCGTGGCGTCCCGCCGACAGCCGGCGTAGGGTGCATCTCTTGCAGAATATTGAGTAGATGCACGTCGTCCCCGACCTTTGCTTCGATCGCAGTTTGCAAGTGCTGTACATTAGCCAGGGGCAACA
>CAZIMR010000354.1:0-1780 GCA_964540215.1 uncultured Puniceicoccaceae bacterium | reverse complement strand
GGGCCAAATACAAAATCGCTTGCACGCACTGCTCTGGAGTGTCGGCTTCGATGAAGCTGAAGTCCTTGCTGGCATCGAGGTCGCGGAGGCTGCGGAAGGTTGATCCTGGGTGGGATTCACCTTTAAGGATACCGTGAGCTGTGGTGACAATGCCGCTTTCTTTGCCTTGTCGGTAAATGGTATTGAGCCGAGTGACGGTCGCGGGCGGAGCAGCCATAAGATCGCCCAAGATATTTCCGGCGCCAACCGAAGGGAGCTGATCTGCGTCGCCTACCAGCAGTAAATGCGCACTGCTCGGGACTGCTTGTAGTAGGCTGGCGGCGAGGCGGGTGTCGAGCATGCTGGTTTCATCAAGGATGAGTAAGTCGCAGGGTAGTGGGTTGTCCTCGTTGTAAGTAAAAGTACGCGAGGCGCCGTCGTATTTGAGTAGTCGATGGATCGTGCTTGCGGGTGCACCGGAGGCCTCGGCCAAGCGTTGCGCGGCACGGCCAGTGGGCGAAGCGAGTAGGATTCGGGTGCGCTTGGCGCGGAGGATGTCGACGACTGCGCGGAGGATGGTGGTTTTGCCTGTGCCAGGGCCACCAGTGATGATAGAGACTTTTGAAGTAAGTGTTTTGCGCAGTGCCTCGGCCTGTTGATCGGCAAACTCGAAGCCCGCTTTTTGCTGCGCCCATGCGATCGCTGGCTCGATTTTGATTATCGGTAAAATCGATGCGGTGCTGTCGATTCGAGCGATGGCTTCGGCGATGCGTTTTTCCGCGCTGGCGGTGCTGGGCATCTGGCAGGCGGGGCCGAGGTATTCGTTCTTTTCATCGAAGGCCTTAATAGAAAGTAGTTTCTTGGCGTCGTTGAGCGCATGGATGCGACGCTGAATATCGACAGGATCGACGCCGAGCAGCTTGGTGGCGTATTCGAGGATCATTTGCTCGGTGCCCAGTGTGTGCCCGTCGTCTTCGAGGATGCGTATGGTATGGATAATCCCGGCGTCGATGCGTTCTTTGGAATTAGTCGGAAAGCCGAGGTTGAGGGCTATTTTATCAGCGGTTTTGAAGCCAATACGCTCGATATCTTCGGCGAGCCGGTAGGGCTCGTCTTGTAGGATTCGCTTGGCTCCGCTGCCGTATTTTTTGACGAGTCGCACGCATTGGGACGGCGTGACGCCGTAGGTCTGCAGAAACATCATGACATCGCGCACCGCAGTTTGATCGTCCCATGCCGCTTTAATCGATTTGGCGCGGGTCTTGCCGATGCCTGGGATTTCGTGAAGTCGGCCAGAGTTTTCGCTAATGATCTTGAGGGTGTCGGCGCCAAAGTGGTCGACGATTTTCTTGGCATAGGATTTGCCGATGCCAGGAATTAGGCCGCTGCCGAGGTATTTGCGGATGCCGTGCACGGAGGCGGGAAGCTGGGACTTGAAGCTGCCGACTTTGAACTGATCGCCGTGCGTGCTGTGGCGGGTCCATTGACCATTAAGCTTAAGCGTCTCGCCGCATTGTACGCCCGGGAGTGGACCGAGGATGGTAACGGGGCGCTTGCCGTTGGCGACGCTGACCTCCGCCACGCAATAGGCATTCTCTTCGTTGAAGAAAATGATCCGTTCGAGGACGCCTGTGATGGATTCGTTTGAGTGGTTCTCTGGCATGGTTACGGGCTTTTAAACAGACCTACAGAAGTGTGACGGAAGGTCAATGCGAGTATGGCTGCGCACGGAAAAGCCCTCGCAAAGTGTAAGTGCCTTTAAAATTAGCAGGTGGAGTTTATTAAGAGATAATCACCAAGG
>CAZIMR010000353.1:0-1782 GCA_964540215.1 uncultured Puniceicoccaceae bacterium | reverse complement strand
CAACGTGCTCGCAATCGCACCGACTGCGACAATCTCTAATATCATGGGCACCACGCCTTGCATCGAACCGACCTATAAAAATCTGTTCGTGAAGAGTAATCTGTCCGGTGACTTCATCGTGCTCAACGGTGAGTTGGTGCGCGACTTGAAGAAGCGCGGTCTGTGGACGCCTGAGATGCTGGACCATGTTAAATATTTCGATGGCGAACTCGACGCAATCGAAGGTGTCCCGCAAGACCTGCGCGATAAGTACCGCACCGCATTTGGTATTGAATATAAGTACTTCATTGATGCTGCTGCCCGTCGTCAAAAATGGATTGATCAGTCGCAATCAGTCAACTTGTTCCTTGCCGAGCCAGACATTAAAACACTCTCGCACATGTATCGCGATGCATGGCGCAAGGGCCTCAAGACTACTTATTATCTCCGCACCCTTGGTGCTTCCAATATTGAGAAAGCAACCACTAGTGTGAAAAAAGAGAAGCGTGGACGCGTCGGCCAGACCGATGCCGAAGCGGCAGCATCCGCTACAGCCAAAAAGGAATTCAGCGCGGCAGAAGCCAAAGCCTGCTCTATCGATGCCATGATGAATGGTGAAGAGTGCGAAGCTTGCCAGTAACGCTTTCACCGGATAGTAGTATTATCTTATGTTAAGGAAGACGCATTCGCAAGGGTGCGTCTTTTTTATGGGCAACCGCCGACGCTGCCCATTTTGTATTATAACAAAGCCGCTGTTGACAGAGCTTATAGGCAGTTAACTATATGCCACTTACATTGTGGCTGATCGTCTACCAACTAGTTGACCCTTATGATAAATCAGAAAATTGAATCTAGCAGTACGACGCTGCAAGCTGTGAGAGAGTGTGTCGGCCAAGTGGTGGTCGGCCAGGGGGATTTGGTAGACCGCTTGCTGTTGGCGCTACTCTGCAACGGCCATGTACTCCTCGAAGGTGTTCCTGGGGTAGCGAAGACGTTGACGGTTAATAGCTTGTCAAAGGCAATTCATTCGCAGTTTAGCCGTATCCAATTTACCCCAGATCTGTTGCCTGGAGATTTGACGGGCACCTTGGTATATGATCCGCGTGCGCATACCTTTACTGCCGAGAAGGGGCCAATCTTTACCAATCTACTGCTTGCGGACGAAATTAATCGTGCTCCGGCCAAGGTGCAGAGTGCCTTACTTGAGGCGATGCAGGAAAAGCAGGTGACGCTGGGCAAAGAGACCTATGATCTGCCTAAGCCGTTTTTGGTATTGGCCACTCAGAATCCGATTGAGCAGGAGGGCACGTATTCATTGCCTGAGGCACAGGTCGACCGCTTTATGTTTAAGCTCAAAGTCGGCTACCCATCGATGGAGGAGGAGTTACTCGTGATGCAACGGATGGCCAAGACCGAGCCGATACTGGAAATCGAGCCAGTCTTGACCATTGATGAATTGATGGAAATGCGCTCGACGATGGAGAAGGTGTTCATTGATGAGAAGGTAGAGCGGTACATTTTACGCCTAGTCGACGCGACGCGTCACCCAGCGAAATATGCTTTAGATCTAGGTCGCTACTTGCGTTTCGGGGCTTCGCCGCGTGCTTCGATTTATCTGTCGTTAGCCGCTCGTGGGCATGCACTGATGCAGCAGCGTGATTATGTGATCCCTCAAGATGTGAAAGATGTTGCGCACGATCTGCTGCGCCACCGTCTGGCGATCTCGTATCGCGCAGAGGCTGAGTCGATCACTTCGGATGATCTACTCGATCAAATCCTCGCGAAGGTGCCTGTCTCTGCATA
>CAZIMR010000352.1:0-1810 GCA_964540215.1 uncultured Puniceicoccaceae bacterium | reverse complement strand
AAATCTTGGCGATAATCGCAGCGAGGTCTGCATCCATTGTCTGATTGACGACGATGATACCACCGAACGGTGCTTGCTGGTCAGTCACAAATGCCTGTTCCCATGCCTCGACGAGTGTGTCCGCGCTCGCGACGCCGCAAGGGTTAGTGTGCTTGAGGATCGCAACGGTCGGCTTTTGAAATTCGCCGATTAAGTAAGTCGCCGCAGTAATATCGATGATATTGTTGAAGCTCAGCTCCTTGCCTTGAAGTTGCTCGAAGCAATCAAAGAAGCTGCCATAAAGCGCGGCTTTCTGATGCGGGTTCTCGCCGTAGCGGAGGCCCTTCACTTGGGGAAGCTGGATGTTTAACTCGACTGGGATGCCAGAAATGTCCCCAAGGTTCGGCTCGTTGACCTGACCTTCGAGGTATTTAGCAATCGCACCGTCGTAGGCCGAGGTGCGTTGAAATACCTTCAGGGCGAGTTCGCGGCGCAAGCTGGTGAGCGCAACATCGTCGCCGATCGCAGCCAGCACGCGGTCGTAGTCGGCCGCATCGACAACAACGGAAACCGACGCGTGATTTTTCGCCGCAGAGCGAAGCATCGATGGGCCACCGATGTCGATATTCTCGATCGCGAGTTCAAAAGAGACGTCTGGCTTAGCAACGGTTGCTTCGAACGGATACAGGTTGACGACGACGAGATCGATCATCTCGATGCCATGCTCAGCCGCGGCTGCCATGTGGTCTGCCTTGTCGCGACGAGCGAGGAGACCGCCGTGGATTTTCGGGTGCAGCGTCTTGACGCGGCCTTCCATCATTTCAGGGAAGCCAGTGTAATCGCTGACTTCAGTGACTGGAATGCCCTCTTTTTCAAGGAGCTTGGCAGTGCCACCAGTGGAGAGCAGACGGTAGCCGTGCTGCTCGACGAGTGCTTTAGCGAACGGTACGAGACCTGATTTATCGCTGACGGAGAGGAGTGCGTTTTTTTGCATAGTGTTGAATATTAAAGTGGATCGGATTGAAAAATAAAAAAAGCGAAGTGCGGGATTAAAGCGCAGAAATCGGAATCGCCAAGCGTTTTAGACGGAAAGGCTCACAAAATTTCTAGAAACATCTGCTCATAGCGTTGGATCGGGTCAAGCTGGGCGAACCGCGCTCATTCAAATCAGAAGCTGTCTATAAAAAACGCAGTGAACTTGAGTTTCAACCACCGCTTCCGTGCCTTTCTCGCATAAGCACTCACACCATTAAAGCATCCAGACTTCCCGAAATCATGGCTGCCGGCGGCATCGCGATGGCATTCGCAAATGCCCGTGGAATCAATCGTTCGCAGATGTTAATAATCGTGCAGCCAAGTAACTTCTGTGCCTTATTTTTAACTACTACCATTATTACTCGGTCGAAAAAACGAATAAATGGCAGGCAATCCCGATCATTTGGCGCCGCGAGATTGTTCAGTTCGAACAACAATCTAACTTCAGATGGCTCAACCTCAATTGCGCAAAATATTAACGAAGCTCCCACTTATAATGCATCGAAGAGAGCATTTCACTGCCCTCTTTCGTCACACGCACGACATCTTCGATTCGGCAACCACCAATCTCCGGATAATACAAGCCAGGCTCAATCGTAATCACGTGACCCTTGCGTAAACGGCCGGCAGTTTGTGACACTCGTGGTGCCTCATGCACCTCAAGTCCGAGGCCATGCCCAGTCGAATGTATGAATCCCACAAAGCCTTCGCCGCGTCGCTCAGTTAAAAATCCGCGATCATCAAATAGCTGAGCAGCGGCGGCGTGCACCGTTGCACCGCTGACGCCGGCCTTCAC
>CAZIMR010000351.1:0-1816 GCA_964540215.1 uncultured Puniceicoccaceae bacterium | reverse complement strand
CTTCGTCGCCAACGCCGTGGTTGCGCAGATGCTCTTCCTGCAGATGGATGATCCGAAGAAGGACATCAGCCTGTATATTAATTGCCCCGGTGGTAGCGTAACCGATGGCATGGCGATTTACGATACGATGAACTTCCTGCAGTGTGACATCGTCACTTACTGTGTGGGGCAGGCCGCTAGTATGGCGACGCTATTGCTCGCTGCTGGCACAAAAGGTAAACGCTACGCACTGCCGAATAGCCGTGTGATGATGCATCAACCGACTGGTGGTGCGACAGGTCAGACATCCGACATCTCGATCGCTGCGAAGGAAATTCTTCGCTGGCGTGCGCAGATGAACGAGTTGCTCGCCAACCACACCAACAAGACAGCTGCTGAGATCGCGTCTGATTCAGACCGTGACTTCTATCTCACCGCCAAGGAGGCGATGAAATACGGGATCGTCGATAAGGTGATCGAGAGCAAGCCAAGCGTATAATAATTCAGAAAAAAGACTTTTACTAGTATGGCAAAATCCACACGGATGACTTTTTGCTCGTTTTGCGGTAAAGCGCAGAATGAGGTGCGCAAGATGATTGCAGGCCCAGCGGCTGTGCATATCTGTGATTCTTGCGTGTCTGTTTGTAAGACAATCATTGATCGAGAACTTTCCGGGGCTCCGGAAGAGGGCGAAGTCAGCAAGGTTGAGGTTGCTGAAAGTGCGACTGGAGGTCTTTTCAATATGCTCAGGCCGGCTGAAATTACGGCGGGCTTGGATCAGCATATTATTAGCCAAAATTACGCGAAGCGTGCGCTGGCGGTAGCGGTTTATAATCACTACAAACGCTTGCGTTCAGAAGATCGTATCGAAGGCGCAACAGAGTTTTCGGATCTCGACGGCAAGTTTGCCGACGTGCAAGTGGAGAAGAGCAATATTCTCCTGCTCGGCCCGACAGGCACAGGTAAAACATTGCTTGCACGTACGTTAGCTAAGATGCTCGATGTGCCGTTTGCGATTGCAGATGCCACCACTTTGACTGAAGCTGGATATGTTGGAGAAGACGTTGAAAATATTGTTCTGCGACTATTACAGTCAGCCGATTATGACGTAAAGAAAGCTGAGTGCGGCATCATCTACGTCGACGAAATTGATAAGATCGGCCGCAAGACAGACAACGTCTCAATCACGCGCGATGTTTCTGGTGAAGGGGTGCAGCAAGCACTGCTTAAGATTCTAGAAGGCACGGTTTGTAATGTGCCGCCACAGGGAGGACGTAAGCACCCGAATCAAGAATACATTCAGCTCGATACTTCGAACATCCTCTTCATCTGCGGTGGTGCATTCGTCGGGCTTGATAAGATCGTCCAGGGCCGTATTGGTTCGAAAGCGATGGGCTTTGATACCCAGCAAAATCTACGCATGGATGAGCTGCCGCTGAGTGAGTTGCTCCGCGACACACAGCCGGAAGACTTGGTGCACTTCGGTATGATCCCTGAGTTTATCGGACGGTTGCCGATGGTTGCAGTGCTCGATGAGTTGAGCCGTTCCGATTTGGAACACATTTTGCAGAACACAAAAAATTCATTGCTCAAGCAATATAGTAAGCTCTTCTTAATGGAAGGTGCGAAGCTACACTTTACACGTGATGCCGTCGCCGCGATCGCGGATAAGGCGATTGAGTTGAAGACTGGTGCGCGTGCATTACGTGCGATCATGGAGCGTATCATGCTCGATGTGATGTATGACTTACCGCAGACTGAGAATGTCGACGAGGTGGTGATTAATCGCTCGGTCGTCGAAGGAAGCGGCAAGCCTAAGATTAAATATCACAAGGTC
>CAZIMR010000350.1:0-1816 GCA_964540215.1 uncultured Puniceicoccaceae bacterium | reverse complement strand
CCGCGTAGCCGATGTATTCGGGGACCAGTGGCAGCAGGATTTTCTTTTGTTTTCCATCGATAAAGCGTCCGCCAAGGGCATTGAACAAGCAGAAGAATGCGCTTTGCCCGCCCATGGTGATGGCGACGTTATCGATACTAAGATCCCAATCGAATTCTGTGCGGAAGAGATCTGCGATGGCTTGGCGAAAGCTGCTGCGGCCTGCGGGGGGCTCGTAGTTGCCGAGCATGTGTTCCAGTTCGCCTGGTGTGGCACTAATAGCTTCGATCTGCTTGCGCCAGAGTGCATCCATCTCGGCGATGTGGGCGGGTTGACCGCCGCCGAGCATGTGCACTTTGGCACCACCGGCTGCGAGCGCATGTCCTAGGTCGTCCATCAGTTCGCCAATGCCGCTACCACAGCAGAGGCCTTGGCCGAATTCGGACCATTCTGGTGCTGTTGAGTTGTGGCTGCTTGTTTGATGAGGCATGTGCTTAAGTGAATGCTGAAATCGTTGAAGTATAAACCAAAAAAAAGGCCGTTCGAGATGAACGGCCTTTTCGTGTTTAAAGATTTTTCGCTTATTTGAGGATGATTATCTCATCGCGACGATCTTGGCCTGACTCGGATTTGGATAATCCCGGAGTGGCTTCGAGACTGCCTTTGGAGAGTGTATCGATGCGGTCGCTGCTGACGCCGAGTGTGTTGAGATAATCGCGGGCGCTGTTGGCACGAAGATCACCCAGTGCGAGGTTGTAGTCTTCGGTTCCGGACCAGTCGCAGTAGCCTTCGATCAAGAGCCCATCGCTTGGGTTGGATGCGAGGTGGTCGGCCGCTTCTTGCAGCTTTGAGCGCTCGGACGAGGAGATCGAAAAAGAGTCGAAGCCAAAGTATACGTCTTGAAGTACGCCGCGTACCATCGGCCGACCGTTGTAAGTGCCTTCTGCGAGGTCGACGCCTTCATCGCCGCCGCGAAGTTCTAGATCATTGTTGCCCCAGTCTGAGTCCATCCCGTCTGGAATGAGGTCATCATTGCCGAATCCAGAACCGCTGCCCATGGTACTGTTTGTGGTCGAGGTGGGTGGTTGTATCCCGCAACCAGGAAGGACGAATATGGCAAGGATTAAAGGTAAGGTATATTGTAACAACTTATGCATATGCCAAAGAATTTGATAGGATGATTTGTAACGCGCAAACATTTTCCTTTGCTTCTTGGTATTATTTTGGCTCAGTCGCATCATTTATGCTCTCTGCTATTTTCAAATGACAACATCTCCCTATATTTTTTTAATTGATAATGGTTCGCTTCGTGCTGACTCAGTTTTTGCGTTGCGTGGCCTTGCGGCGCTACTTTCGGAGCGGGTCGGGTTAAAGGTCGAACCGGTTAGCTTGTTACACTCCAGCAAAGTGCCGGCATCGGAGTTGGATGGTGTCGCTGCGCGAGTGGTAAAGCCGACGCTGCGGCGATTGATCGCAACGGGCGCGCGAAAGTTTGTTTTTGTGCCACTGTTTCTCGGGCCGAGCCGGGCGATTACGGATTATTTACCAGAGTTGATCGCGGAGGCGCGGGTGTCGGCTCCGGACTTGCAGGTGGTGGTGGCCGATACGTTAGCAGGCGTGGACGTGGCTGCTCCGGATATGCGTCTAGCTGAGATGCTGGCGGATAATGTGCGGCTAACGATGCAGGCTGCGGGGTTGTCGCATCCGCGAGTTGCGCTGGTGGATCATGGCACACCTGCGGAAGTGGTGAATCAGGTACGTAATGCAGTGGCAGGTCAACTTGCGGCACTGCTGCAAGCGGAAGTGGCGGCAGTGGCGGCGTGCTCGATGGAACGAC
>CAZIMR010000349.1:0-1823 GCA_964540215.1 uncultured Puniceicoccaceae bacterium | reverse complement strand
GCTGCCAAACATCAATTTAGGATGAGCTTGCAAAGCAGCCGCCAACAACGCTTCGCGATCCTCCGGACGCTTTGCGATCGGCTTACAGAACAGGTGCGGCTGCAACATGCCGCCCGCCACATCGTTGAGTGTAATGATCAAATGGTGCAATGTGACCGTGGCATGTAGATTCTCATAACGATCCAGCATCTCGACCGCGTCGCGCGTCGTAATATGCTCCATCGTGATCTTCAGCTTCGGAAACTTCTGGGCGAGATACTCATAACTGGCGAGAAACTCCTTCTCGCGATCCATCACGAAGCCATGCGTCTCGCCGTGGATCATCAACGGAATCCCCATTTCTTCCATTAATTTGAACGTGCCCTCGACTGCACTGAGCTCTTTAACGCCTGCTTCGCTATTGGTGGTCGCACCTGCCGGATAGAGCTTGATGCCAAAGATGTGCTCACGCGCAGCGGCTAGCTCGGCCTCACTGTAGTTGCGAAAAAACAACATCATCAACGGGTCAAAGACCGTGTCGCCCTTAGCCACATTGATCTGATCACGATACACCTGCAGGCGTTCCAGATTATCAACTGGCGGCACCAGGTTCGGCATAATGATCGCTCCGGAAAAATGCTCCGCGCTGAGCGGCGTCACGCGCTCCATCATTGCCCCCTCGCGGAGGTGCAAGTGCATATCAAGTGGTGAATCAAAAACAAATTCCATACCAGCACGCTACGCCGCCCCACCCTCAGCTGCAAAGCATAAAGATACCGAGATGGTGAAGAAATCATCTCTAACATTCGAATCATTCAATCGCTGGGGTAAACCCGCTCGCTACGACTTTAGCTATTATTCGTAGCACTGTTTATGCCAGCAGTCATTCAAGCAGAAATACCAGAGTCACACCCTCTGCTGTTAACAGCGGAAGGATGCCGTTTGTCATTTATTTTTCCAAGATACTGCACATCAACTCGACCGCTTGCGCGCGATGGCTAAGCTGGCTCTTCACCGCATCACCGAGTTGCGCGAAGCTTTCACTATAGCCATTCGGAATAAAGATCGGGTCATAACCGAAGCCGCCGTCGCCATGGACTTCGGTATCGATGCGACCTTCGCAGCTGCCATCGTAATGCGTGATGTAGCCATCGTGGTCGATCACGCACAACACGCAACGAAAGCGTGCAGTGCGCTCGGCCTTGGGCACATCCTTCAATGCGTCGAGCAGTTTCACTACATTGTCCTGGTCGCTCGCGTCCACCCCGGCGTAACGTGCAGAATAGATCCCTGGCGCCCCGTCGAGTGCATCCACTTCAAGACCGGAGTCGTCCGCCATCACCCAAGCATCTGTAGGCGCCAGCTTGCGCAGTGCTTCGGCTTTGATTTGCGCATTCGCGGCAAAGGTCGAACCGTCCTCATCCACATCTGGCATGCCGCCACAGGTTTTTGCAGAAACCACTTCGAATGGAAGTCCCACAAGTAGTAGTTCGAATTCTTCGACTTTGTGAGCGTTGCCAGTGGCGATAATGAGAGAATGTTGAGTCATAAAAAGTGCGAGTGTTGTTGATCGTGATTAAAAACTGCCGCGGGTGAGAATATCTTCCCCTAAAATTGCGTGGCGCACATGATTGAGCTGCAGTGCGTCGCGCATCGACTGCGTATCGCGCGCACTACCGATACCCGGTGTCGCGCAATCGCTCATAAACTTCGGCGCTTGATAGATAAATGCATAATCGACCAGCTGCCGCTCCAATAAACTGGAGGCCAGTGTCGGCCCAGTCTCGACATACACACCGCAGATTTCCTCCTCTGCGCAACGCTTACGAAAAGCCTCCCAATTT
>CAZIMR010000348.1:0-1845 GCA_964540215.1 uncultured Puniceicoccaceae bacterium | reverse complement strand
GCTTGGCTCAGCCAATCAAGGATCTCGGTTCACACACTGCTGGCATCAAGCTACACGCTGGTGTTGAAGTTGAACTGAAGTTCGAAGTGGTTTCTGAAAATCCAATCGAAGAGGCTTCCGTTGAAGAGGCTTCTGACGAAGACGAAGATTAAGCCATTCAGCGCGGTCGATTAGCCACTAGTTCGCCCCATGTCGCCTGAATCCACGAATCCCTCTTACGGCGGCAACAAAAGCGGCCGTAAGTTTCGTGATAGCCGCAAGCCGGAAGGCGCGCTGAATGAGATTCGTGTGCAACCGCATAATGTGGAGGCCGAAGAAGGCCTGCTAGCTGCCTGCCTGATTGACGGTGGTCGCGAAATTCTGACCGAGTGTATAGAAGCGAAGCTGACGCCGGAGTATTTCTTTAAGACCTCCCACCAAGAGCTATTTCGAGCACTGCTCTCTTTGTACGAGACAGGTGATCCGATTGACGAGATTCTCCTATTGGACTATCTCCGTAAGAACGGCATGGAGGAAGAGGTCGGCGGTATTGCCGCGATCTATGCGATTCAAAATCGAATCGAGACCCCAGCCCACGCACGCTTCTTCACGCGAATTGTTCACGAGAAGTATCTGCTGCGTCGCTTGATCCGTACCTCTCGCGAGACGATCGAGGCTTGTTATGAGCAGCAGGAGGATATGTCCACCTTCATCGAAAAGATTGAGCAGGACATTTTTGACATTAGCAGTGGCCGCGTTACCGAAGGTGCGACGCCGATTCGTGAGGCAGTGGATGGGGCAGTTTCTAACATTCAAGCGCTGTTAAGTGGTAAGGATGATATTAGCGGTGTGCTATCTGGATTTCGCGACTTGGATGGAATGACATATGGTTTCCACCCTGGTCAAATGATCGTGTTGGCGGCTCGCCCTTCGGTGGGTAAGACTTCTCTGGCGATGAATTTTGCCGAGCACGCGATGTTGCCTGCGGAAGGCCGTAAGCCCTCGGGGGTGCTGGTCTTTAGTTTGGAAATGACCTCTGAAGATTTGGCGATGCGTCTGATTTGCTGTCGCTCACGCGTCGACATGAAGCGTATTCGCGATCGTGTCGCCTCAAAGGGGGACATGGAGGACATTGTGACCACGGCGAAAGAGCTGAAGAGCTCACCATTGTGGATCGATGATAATGCCAGCTCAACTATTTTAGATATCCGTGCGAAAGCGCGCCGGCTTCATACCAAGAGCCCACTAGGCCTAGTGGTGGTCGACTACTTACAATTGATTCGAGGCTCTGACCCGCGCATGCCGCGTGAGCAGCAGATCGCGGATATTTCCCGTGGTATGAAAGGAATGGCCAAGGAGTTGGCCATTCCAGTCGTGGTGCTCAGTCAGCTGAACCGCGAGTCAGAGAAGGAAAACCGTGATCCACGTATCTCTGATTTGCGTGAATCTGGATCGATCGAGCAGGATGCCGATGTGGTTTTGCTATTGCATCGCCCGAAGAAGCGTGACGACGATGACGAGGGGGTGCAGGATGGCGGCTTGCCCTCTGCTGAGGAGCACATCAAATTAATCATCGCGAAACAACGTAATGGCCCAATCGGAGAGATTGATTTAACATTCGTTCGTCGCTACACTCGCTACGAAAATTTTCATCGCTAGTTCTTCGATCATATTTTGAGATTCCTACCTATGCTATTTATTAAGACTTTTTTGTGTGCCGCAATTTACTGTACCGCCTTTTTTGGTTTTACATCCCTCTCTGCTCAGGAATACCCGAAGGTGAATGAAGTGCGCGTCGAGTTCGATGGCTTCAAGTCTGTGAGTGAGGAGTTCGTGTTCAGTAATGTCCAGCTGCGCAGGGGCATG
>CAZIMR010000347.1:0-1846 GCA_964540215.1 uncultured Puniceicoccaceae bacterium | reverse complement strand
TAATCGTCACGTTTGCCGGTCTTCGTTTGCAAAAACTCGACTGTACGAATCGCACCGCCAAAGGTCGTAAAGTCAACCTCGATAAAATCATTCGAGAGCGTGACGACTTGTTCGTCAGCAACCACCGTGGGCTGCGTAACAGCCACTGGGGCGACCTCCAAGGGTTGAGTCAGCAGTCCCAAAATATCCTCACCCGCTAAGTCTGCTGGGTTTATGGCGACTGTATCGTTCACCGAGGCTTCGACCCTAGCACGGTCAAGCGCCGCAGCCTCCTGCTGCTGTTGCTGAACCTGCTGGTTCTTTAAATCGTTCGTCTGCTTATACATGAAGCCGATGCCGGCTGCGATGCAGATAATTCCTAAAATTGTATTTTTCTTATCCATCTAAAAGTGAGTTAAAGTGTGCTGAGATGCCATCTTTCTCCTGCTTATTCAAGCTCGGAAGCGGGTCATATCCGCCGGGGTGCCAAGGGTGGCAACGTAAAATGCGTCGAAATGCATACCAACACCCGCGCCAAAACCCGTATTGCAAGAACGCGGAACGCGCGTAGCAAGAACAAGTCGGCTGAAAGCGGCAGCTACAACTGGAGCCGAAGAAGACCTGCTTCATCGGCGAGAGTGTTAATTGATAGATGCGCACAAAAAACGCTGCCAATCGCGCAAATCGCGACGGCGTGCACCTCGCCAAATGCGATGCTGATTGAGCCTGTGTCAATTTGTCGTTCATCCTATTATTATTCAGCTGGTTGATCGGCCGCTGCCGCTGTTAATAGTGTCGCACAGGCACGTAAGTAGCGAGACTCTAAGTCACTGAAGCTGTGCTGATCAAAGCTGGCTCGCAGCACGATCACACAGTCGCTGCCTGGTGGCAACGCCGATTCGTGCTGGCGAAAAAGCTCGCGAAACGTCCGTTTTCCGAGGTTCCGTTTCACCGCATTTCCAACGCGTCGGGATGCAATCACACCGAAGCGGCGTGCGGTGCCCTCCTCGGCAGAGAGCCGACGGCACTGAAATATAAAAGGTCCGCACAGGATACGTTTACCCTGATTGCGGACCTCTTGAAATTCGCGCGGTTTGCGCAGACGCTTAGAAGTCTGGATGCCCATGGCTCCGTGACCTCATCAGCTCCGTCTTAGACGGAAGCAGAGAGGCTATGACGGCCCTTCGCTCGGCGGGCAGCAAGAATCTTGCGGCCACCGCGTGTTGCATTACGTGCGCGAAACCCGAATTTACGAGCGCGGCGAAGTTTTGAAGGTCTATATGTTGGTCCCATGATGTTGTCCTGTGAAAATTGGAGAAAAGCGGAGGAGAAAAACCTCAGATCTCGTCGCTGTCAAGGCATGATCTAGTAGATTTCTACCCTAAAATTTGCCTGACGACTGAGGCAGATACCCGAGAAGCCGTCAAAAATATCAAAAAAAGAGCGATTCTCACTTTGAATACCTGCCAGTTAGATCTAAATATAGGGGAATTGGGCAACTAATTTTCCGATACCGAACGCGACGGCATCATCATTCGGCTCGGTCGACATTATTGTAGGCGATATTTACGCGGTGTCGTATGCAGGTGCTTCTTGAATATATGATTCATATATTCTTGGCAGTTGAAGCCACAACGCTCGGCGACAAGTGAGATCGGGAGTTCCGTGTCCGTGAGCATTTCACGCGCTATACGCAGCTTTTCATGCAGTATTACTTCACCGACTGTGCGATTTAATTTTTGGCGAAAGCGGCGTTGCAGCACGCTCCGAGAGAGTCCTGCGGCTTTAGCAATGCCATCGAGACTGACTCCTGCGCAGGCACGCTCACGGATAATAATCAGCGCCTTTAAGAGCACGGGATCGTCAA
>CAZIMR010000346.1:0-1853 GCA_964540215.1 uncultured Puniceicoccaceae bacterium | reverse complement strand
AAACGGCATTCTAGTTTCACTAGTATAATCTTTAATAAAATAAATATTATGTCTTCAAACAATCCACTTAAAGTCGGTATGATCGGCGGCGGCGGCGGTGCTTTCATCGCTAACCCTCACCAAAAAGCAATTCACTTCGATGGTACGCGCAAAGTGCATTCAGTTGCGCTCCATTCAGATCCTAAGATGGCAATGGATGAGGCTGCGGCTTGGCCGTATCCAGTCAAAGGATACGAGAGCTACGATGCCATGATCGCGGCGCAAAAGGATCTGCCGAAAGAAGAGCGTCTGGATTACATTCTAGTCGTAACGCCGAATTTCGTGCACTTCGACCCAGTCATGAAGGCACTCGACGCTGGCATTCCTGTGGTTTGCGAAAAGCCGCTGACAATTGATTTTGATCAGGCAAAGCAGATCGTTGCTAAGGTGAAGGAAACCAATGTGCCGCTCGCAGTGGCGCATACGTATCTTGGCCATTGGAGCAGTTGGTTCAGTCGTTGGATCGTTGAGAGCGGTCTGTTGGGCGATGTGCGTTGGGTCGATTCGTATTACTTGCAAGGCTGGCTCGCGAGCAAGCTAGAGGATACTGGACAGACACAAGCTGCTTGGCGCACCGACCCGAAACGGGCAGGGGCATCTGGCTGTGGTGGCGACATCGGTATTCATGCCTTACAACAGTTACGCTTTGTCACTGGTTTGGATGTGACTAAGGTCAGCGCGCACCTTGAATGCATGGTGCCGGGACGTCCGATCGATGATCACTTTACCGTGTATGGTGAGCTGTCGAACGGCGGTAAGTGCCTAGTGCGCGCCTCGCAAATCTGCCATGGTCATAAGAATGATTTGGGCATCAGCATTGCCGGCACAAAAGGGCTGCTGCGTTGGAACCAAGAGGATGCGGAGTCGGTGACGATTTGCCTACCAGATCAACCGGATCGCACATACTGGCGTGGCGCGATTAGCAGCAACGATGGTTTCCTTCCAGAAATTCCAGAGTGGCTGCTCAATGAGCCTACCATTCCTGCGGGCCATGTTGAAGCCTTCCATGATGCGTATGCGCGCTTGCATCGCGAATTTGAAAAGGACGTTCGTAAGTTCAATGCAGGTGAGGCATGGGACTGTGATGGTTCTAAATATGCCAATGTGCATGACGGCCGCATGGGCCTCGCGTTTATTGATGCGACAGTCGCATCAAGTAAGAATAACAACGCGTGGACTAACGTCGACCTAGGTTAATATCATTCCCAATGAACATGACCCCGCGCATCCTTCGTCTCTTTGGAATTGCCTGTGCTTTGATCACAGCCACCTCGGTCTATGCCGATACGGCACAATATGACACAATAGACGAAGCCATTGCGCGGGGTGATTTGGAGGATGTTAAACTCCAGCTCGTCGAGCATCCTGAGCGTGCTAGCAAAGGTAAACATCCGAAGCTCTCGCCGCTCAACCAGTCCATCCTACGTAAGAAGGATAAGATTGCTCTAGTTCTGATCGCTTCAGGTGCGGACGTGAATGCGCCCGACTCCAGCAAGCGCACAGCGCTGCATCTCTGCGTCGATCGCGATTTGCCAACAGTCGCGACTGCATTGCTCAAAGCGAAAGCCAAGCCCGACGAATGGGACAAAGCTGGCTGGACACCGCTGCACAATGCCGCGGCAAAAGACAGACTAGCGATCGCCAAAGTCCTGATCGAAGGCGGTGCCAATCCTAAAGCACTGAGCGAGCGCGGCGGCACGCCTCTGCACGAAGCAGCCGCCAGTGGTAGTGCTGAAATGGTGCAACTTCTGCTCGATTCTGGTGTCGATCCTTCTGTCAAAGCAGAGAGCGGCGACACCGCTTTATCCATCGCA
>CAZIMR010000345.1:0-1854 GCA_964540215.1 uncultured Puniceicoccaceae bacterium | reverse complement strand
CCGCCAGCGGCTTGGCCACCACCGCCAAAAAATTCGTCGAAGATTCCACCGCCACCGCCACCGCCACCGCCGCGACCACCAAAGGCTTCGCGGAACATGTCGAACGGATCACCACCACCGCCACCGCCACCGCCCATGCCACCTTGGAAGGCGGCGTGTCCGTAACGATCGTAGGCCGCCCGTTTGTCGGGGTCCTTGAGGTTATCGTAAGCAGAGGAGACCTCTTTGAATTTTGCTTCTGCAACAGCATCCCCGGGGTTTTTATCTGGATGATATTTGACTGCCAGCTTGCGGTAGGCCTTCTTAAGTTCATCGCCAGAAGCATCGCGTGCGACGCCGAGGGTTTCGTATAAATCTGCTTGTGCCATGTTGGTCTAGAAGGAGTTATGCTTTTTCAGGGCCACTGGAAACAATTACGCTCGCGGCGCGAACCAGTCGGTCATTCAGGCGATAGCCTGCACGGACGGTTTGGATCACTTTGTCTTCTTCGACTTCACCCGATGACTGATGGGAAATACATTCGTGGAAGTTAGGGTCGAAGGCTTCGCCGTCTGGAATGAGCTCTTCGAGGCCCTGTTCACTGAGCGCGCGCTTGAGTTGGTCATCGACCATTTTAAAGCCGAAGGTGACGTCCTTCGCTTCCGGATGGTTTTCAGCAGCCTGCAAGCCGAGCTTCATATTATCGAGCACTGGAAGGAGTGCTTCGACCACGCTGGCCCCAGCGCTGCGGATAATGTCCTGCTTCTCGCGGCCGATCCGTTTGCGGTAGTTTTCCATATCCGCGACTGAGCGTAACCAGCGAGATTTCATCTCCGTCGCTTCGGCTTCGGCTTTTTCCAGTGGCGTCGCTTCAATTACAGGTGTTTCAGTTTCTGTTTCAGTTTCTTCGACAACTTCAGCAGCTACGGCTTCGGTCTTTTCGTCGAGCTCTTCGGATGTGTCTGTGGGCTTGTCGGTCATTTTTCGGAAAGGATTGGTTCTGGTAGACCGCAAAGAAGCGGGTCTGTTTCAAGATTGAGCGCGGCAGTGTGCTGATTCCTACGAAGAGATCAAGAACGCAGTTTGTAGGTAAAAGGCGGGCAGGGCCTTTTTGTCTGGCAGCTTAGGCGCGCCTAGCTCCGCAGAGTTTTCGAGCGCGTCAGATTGCATGGCGGATGCGCTCCGAGGCAGCGCTAAGCTGCCCGTTAAGACTGCTGGCTTTGTTCAGTGACTAGAACTGGTCGGTAATCAACAGCGTGGTTGCGGTTTCGGCGGTGAGTTTTGCGCTGGCAACGTAGGGTTGCAGATAGTTGTTGCCTGCCACGAGCGTCTGCCCGGAGGTTTCGTCTTTCACGGTACCAGTGACGATGTGGATGAGGCGCGCTTGCTCACCAGCGGGCAGCTCTATGGCGGCATCGCTCGGCTGCAATTCCATTTTGCGAATGCGAAATTCGCTACAATCAGCTAAGATTTGTTCGCCCTCAATGATGGTCAGCGGGTCTGGTTCAAAGTCCTCGAAATCGATCGATTTGAGGGACTCCTCAATGTGCAGTTGCCGTGGTGCCCCGTCCAGTCCGACGCGCCCCCAGTCGTAGACGCGGTAGGTGGTGTCGGAGTTTTGCTGGATCTCAAGGATTAGGTTGCCCGCGTCGATCGCATGCATACGGCCGCTTTCGACTAGAATCGAGTCGCCAGCTTTGACGGGGAAGCGGTGCACGCAATCCTCGGCTTGGTTGTTGGCGAGGGCAGTTTCAAATTGTTCGCGCGTGACGCCGTTTTTTAGACCGACAATTAGCGAGGCATCGGCATTGGCATCTGCAACATACCAGTTTTCGGTTTTTGGCTCGCCGTCGAGCGAGGGTGCGATTGCGGCGG
>CAZIMR010000344.1:0-1857 GCA_964540215.1 uncultured Puniceicoccaceae bacterium | reverse complement strand
GAAATAGTACCGACGTCAAGCGAATGGGCAGGCGCATGCGCAACCCACGCTACGCCAATGTGCTTGGTGCCCCGATCGCCCAAGGCGACGGCCCCGATTCATTCGAAGACACGCATGGCAGCTTCAACATCAAACAAGCCGCCTACGTTCAGTTGCCGCTACTCCTACAGACTCTGCGTGAGCATTTTACCCAAGCAGGCAGCTTCCGCGACGAGACCTTCACCCACGCCGACTTAGCCCGAGATGACTCACAGTGGAGCTATCATGGCGTTCAAGCAGATCACATTATCTTTAGCGAAGGCGTCGGCATGCAAGCCAATCCATGGTTCAACTGGCTACCGCTCACGCCCGCCAAAGGCGAAACCCTGATACTCGAGTGCCCTACACTCAATCTGCCGCGCGCGATCTACCACCATCGCAAGTGGCTGCTCCCCTACGCTGATCATACCTTTCGCCTAGGTGCGACCTTTGACAGCGACGACGCCTCGCCCGAACCGACCGAGGCCGGCGCACACGAACTGCTCGATGCCGCCCGCTCCTTCATCGACCCGCAACACACGCTCACGGTTAAACAGCACTACGCCGGACTGCGCCCCTCCACCAAAGACATCCGCCCCTTCATTGGCGACCACCCCACTGAAGCCGGGCTGCACATTTTCAATGGGCTTGGCTCCAAGGGCGCCTCACTCGCACCAGAGTTGGTTCGTCAATTCTTAGCCCACCTACTTGAGGGCGAAACCCTCGATCCCGAAATCGACATTGCACGCTTCGTCGACACCGCCATTCACCCTTCCAATACCGATGCAACTCACTGATCTAGTCCACGATCGCCTAAACCAACAACTCAAGCCAGGCGACCATGCCCTTGATGCCACCGCTGGCAACGGTTACGACAGCACAGTCATGGCCACACTAGTCGGAGCCGAAGGCCGTATCATCGCGATCGACATCCAGCAAGCGGCGATCGACGCCACCCGCACACGGCTCGAAGCAGCCGGTTGCCTCGCTCAAGCCGAACTACTGGTGGCCGACCATGCGCAAGCACTCGCATCGCTCTGTTCAAAATACGCGCAGACAATTAATGCGATCACTTTCAATCTCGGCTACCTCCCTGGCAGCGACAAAAGCATCCAGACCGAACCCGAATCCACTCTCAGCGCATTGCGCTCCGCCAGCGAATTGCTCAAGTCAGACGGCCTACTATTAGTCATCGCCTATCGAGGCCACGACGGCGGCCAGACTGAAGCCAACCGAGTCGCGGCCTGGATGCAGACAGTCCAACAGCATGCTTGGACAGTGGAAAGCCATGAGCCCATCGTCACCGGCAGCCGCGTGCCACCAATCCTCTGGGTTGCCCGCAAGGCCTAGTCGCTCGATTTAGCTACTTCGCAATCAAACCAAAATCCACATTGTGAAGATCTAAAAAGTCTCCCTCATATTGTCGCGAGATGAAGAACCGCAGCCGCATCGTATACGCTCGCTCTGGCGCGCAGATCGGTAGCACGACGCGGCGCACCCCATCTGAACTGCCCGTCGGACAGCGGAACAGCATGTCTCGCTGTAGAGCATCTCCATTTAGGTCACGCCATGACAGATTCACTTGCGAACGATTGTCCGGACTAATCTGATAGGCCATGCGCGCATCCAACAAGTAGCGCTGCCCAGAGATGACGGGGATATCTCGAAAGATCGAAAACACATCTGCGCCCATGACGCGAATTCCCTGACCTTCACTGACTACCCCAACCGCTAAATGCTCGGCAGGGCGAAAATCAAAGTGCCACCCAGGCACCTTTGGCAGCTCTGGGCCGAGGAAATTCCGCGCTTTCGGCGCGGTCGCCTCGTGCTGCAAATCGA
>CAZIMR010000343.1:0-1903 GCA_964540215.1 uncultured Puniceicoccaceae bacterium | reverse complement strand
CAAATTTATTTTAGTCGGCCTGCCAGACGCCGCGGTCAAAGAATCGCAGGACCGGGTGTTTTCGGCAATGGCCAATAGCGGCTTTCGCACGCCCGCCACCCGCACCACGATCAACCTCGCGCCCGGCGGTCTGCGCAAAGAAGGCCCCGCCTACGATTTACCCATCGCGATCGCTATTCTTGCTTCAATGAATAAGTGCCAGGGAGATCGCCTAAACAACTTCCTGATCGCCGGCGAACTTAGCCTCTCAGGTCAGACCCGCGCCGTGCGGGGCACACTCGCCATGGCGATGCTGGCGCGCAAGCTAGGCAAACAAGGCCTCATCGTGCCCGCCGAATCTGCCGACGAAGCGGCGCTGGTCAAAGGTGTCGAGATTTACCCCGTGCGCAGTCTCGACGAAGCCGTTCGCTTTATAAATGGGGAGCGCGACATCCTTCCCGCTAAATCTCGCGACAGCAGCTTTTACCAAACACCGCCTGAATCGCAACGCACCGATTTCTCAGAAGTTAAAGGCCAAGAAGCCGTACGCCGCGCCGTCGAGATCGCTGTCAGCGGTGGCCACAACCTGTTAATGATTGGTTCTCCGGGGTCTGGCAAATCGATGATTGCCAAGCGTATACCCACCATCATGCCACGCCCCAGTATCGATGAGTTCCTCGAAATCCTCAGCATTCAATCCGCCGCAGGCACCACACTAAGCGATGAAAATCGCTACTTTCAACGGCCATTCCGTAGCCCGCATCACACTATTTCAGATGTCGGCCTACTCGGCGGCGGCACCATCCCTGGCCCAGGCGAGATCTCTCTGGCGCACAACGGCGTGTTATTTCTCGACGAGTTGCCGGAATTTAAACGATCGGCGCTCGAAGTGCTGCGCCAACCGCTCGAAGACGGCAATGTCACCATCTCACGCAGTGCAGGTAAGATAAACCTGCCCTGCTCGGTGATGATGGTCTGTGCAATGAACCCCTGCCCGTGTGGATATGCCGGCGATAGTGCCCGCGAGTGTCGTTGCTCCGTCCCGCAAATCCAGCGCTACCGCTCAAAAATCAGCGGCCCGCTGCTCGATCGTATTGATATACACATTGAGGCAGCTTCGCTGCGAATTGAAGAATTACGCAGCACCAAGCCTAGCGAAACTTCGCGCCTAATTCGCCAACGCTGCGAAGCGGCCCGCACGGTGCAAAACGCACGATTCGCCGCCAATACCGATACCACAACGCGCTGCAATGCACGCATGGCGCACTCTGAAATCCGCAAACACTGCGCCATCAATAAAGCACAAGGCGACCTGCTGCAGCAAGCCATGG
The DNA here is from genome assembly GCA_964540215.1 of uncultured Puniceicoccaceae bacterium. Lineage (GTDB taxonomy): Bacteria > Verrucomicrobiota > Verrucomicrobiia > Opitutales > Coraliomargaritaceae > Lentimonas. The sequence continues at coordinate 593 of CAZIMR010000343.1, read as the reverse complement.
AACAACTGGCACTCTCTGCACGCGCCTACGATCGCATCTTGAAAGTCGCGCGGACTATCGCCGACCTTGCCGGCAGCCCACAAATCGGCACACCCCACTTACTCGAAGCGATTCAATACCGCAGCTTGGATAGAAACTTGTTCTATTAATGACTCCAACGCCAAAGCCTACAAAGTGCGCTACCAGCAAAAAAATAAATCACCTGATTGGATTTAACGTCTTGCACTTATCAGATCATCGCCTAGGAAATCAGCCATCAAGCTTCAGGAGAGATGGCAGAGTGGCCGAATGCGGTAGTCTTGAAAACTATTGAGCCGAAAGGTTCCGGGGGTTCGAATCCCTCTCTCTCCGCCATTTTCATTCGCATGAAAAAAGGCGCTATCATCGACAACTAGGCGAGTTGAGTATTAATATTTTAAACACTCTTGAGCGCGAGTTGACCGGCATGACGTTGCCAGCCTCACACGCTCCGCGATCAAAATGGCTTGGTCTTCGAGAACCCGCAATTTAGTCTACTCGACGCTCGATTCCAGTGCAGCTCGTAGCCGATCCGCCAAAATGTCGACCAGCCGCGGATGCTCACCTAATAACGG
>CAZIMR010000342.1:0-1919 GCA_964540215.1 uncultured Puniceicoccaceae bacterium | reverse complement strand
AGAAGCCCCCGTCATTACTTCGGCGCCAAATATCGAACTTGCGCCCCGCATGCTGCGCAACTCGATCAACGTCATGAAACGCCAGCGCGAAGAGCACGGCATCAGCGACTATCCGCTGTTTCTTCACCGCGACGTAGTGGAACTCAGCAAACGACTCGTCGCCCAACGCTATGAACGCGGCGAGATCTACACTAAAGGAGACGATCAGATCGAGGTCATCCTACACAGCTCCGGCCACGTGGCGGGTGCTGCATCCGTTGAAATTATCCACGCAGGTCGCCGGATCGTCTTTTCTGGTGATGTACTATTCGAGCATCAACGCACGCTGCCTGGCGCAAAGCTGCCAGCTGGCGACATTGATACGCTGATCCTAGAAACCACCCGCGGTGCCAAAGCCCGCGTCGAGGGCGTCTCACGCAAGACCGAAGTCGACCGTCTGATTGAGCAGGTCGACACGATTCTTCAGCGCGGCGGCAGCTGCCTCATCCCTGTATTTGCACTCGGGCGCATGCAGGAACTGTTCAAAATCATTTACGAAGCGCGTAATAGCAACCGCATCCCCAAGACGCCGATCTACGCAGCTGGGCTGGGTATGGATATATGCAACTATTTTCATAAAATCCACGAACGCACCAGGCTCATCGATTTCAGCTTCAAAATGATGGAAAAGCTCAATGTGCGCGCACTTGACCCGAATATGCGCCCTGGTCGCGACCTTCCGCGCAAAGGCATTTACATAGTGAGCAGTGGCATGATGGTGCAACATACACCCTCTTATAAAGTCGCCGCCTCACTACTTCCGCATGCCAACAACGGCCTCTGCTTCGTTGGTTATTGCGATGAAGAGACTCCAGGCGGCAAACTCCTCGCCGAAAAAGACGCCGGCAGTTTCTTTTTCGAGACCCTCGACTACCTTGCGCCGATTCGTGCTTCGATTGACAGATTTGACTTAAGTGGTCACGCCGACCGCGAGCAACTCTCCGACTACGCAATCCAGAGCAAGGCCCGCTCGATCGTGCTCACACACGGCGATCCCGATGCCCGTGCATGGTTTGAGGAAACACTGAACGAGCGCATGCCCAACAGCTCAGTGCTCGATCCAGAGCCACTGATAGAATACACCGTCTAGCAAATTTACCGCTGAAAGCATCTGGTTCATTGACAAAGTCACCACGCTTAACTTGCAGATACGACCCAGCAAAGAGTTTAATACATCTGCCAAATGATTGATGCGCGGTCTTAGCCGTCAGAAATCAGTGGCAGGCAATCGTTCGTTGCGAGCGCAGAACCTCACACAGTATTGCTAGCGTGCTTATCCGGCGACGGATAACGGACCCTTCGATTTCCGTTGACTTCCTAGAATCGTCTGCGCGTTATCGCGCGCTGAAAAACACCCCGCCGCAGATAACCACGGCGGGTTTTTCATTTTTTCTCATGAACGCTAAAAATATCCGTAACATCGCCATCATCGCACACGTTGATCATGGCAAGACCACACTCGTCGACTGCCTACTACAGCAGAGCGGCACCTACCGCGAAAACCAGCAAGTGCAAGAGCGCGCGATGGACTCGATGGATCTTGAACGCGAAAAAGGCATTACAATTAAGGCCAAGAACCTCGGAGTAAAATGGGTCAACCCGAAAGACGGTGAAGAATACACCATCAACATCGTCGACACTCCAGGTCACGCCGACTTCGGTGCCGAAGTGGAACGTGTGATGAAAATGGTCGACGGCGTGCTGCTCCTGACCGACGCCGTCGGTGGCCCACAAGCGCAGACACGTTGGGTGCTACGCAAGGCACTCGACCAAGGCCTCAAAACAATTTGTGTGATCAATAAAGTCGACCGCGACACCTCTCGTCCTGAGTGGGTTCACGACAAGGTGCTCGAACTCTTCCTCGACCTTGAAGCCGACGA
>CAZIMR010000341.1:0-1931 GCA_964540215.1 uncultured Puniceicoccaceae bacterium | reverse complement strand
CCTCGACGGCCAACTTGACCACTGGCTGTTTGATGAATTCCAAGATACTAGCCGCCCGCAGTGGGAAGTCGTGGCCAACCTCATCGACGAGATTGTGCAAGACGACTCCGGTCAGCGATCCTTCTTCTACGTCGGCGACACCAAACAATGTCTCTACCTCTGGCGCAACAGCGACGATCGCCTGTTTCACCAAATTCAAGCGCACTATAATGTCGGCGGCGCAAATCGTATCCAACAACATCCGCTCTCGATGTCATGGCGCTCAGCTCCATCAATTATAGACGCGGTCAACGAGGTATTCGACGACCAAGACCTCATTTCCGAAACCTTCTCTGCTGATGCCGCCACTCGCTGGGCGCGCGCATGGCAAACTCACGCAGCATCCCCTGCCACCAAAGACTTGAGTGGCTTCAGTTGTTGGATTGAAGCGCAGAAAAGCGACAGTCCGACACGCAACGAACTGATTCTAAAACTACTCCAAGACCTCAACCCAATCGAACGCGGGATGAGTGTTGGCGTGTTAGTGCGTAAAAATGCCGATGCCAACGAAGTTGCCGACTACCTACGCGAACACAGCAAACTACCAATTCGTACAGGATCCGCCATCAAACCCGCAGGCGATAACGCCGCAGGCGCGGCACTACTCGCATTGCTCAAACTAGCCGCACACCCAAGCGATACCCATGCGCTAGGCTACCTTACCCTGATCGATGTCTCCACCGACGGCCCAGCACTCGCCAGTGCCACTGAAGAACTTCGTGCACGCCTACTCTCAGATAGTCATGAAAGTGCCGTGCGCTGGGCGACCGAGCGAATCGCCGCTCACCTACCCGCAGGCGACACACGCCATCGCGAGCGCCTCGATCGACTGATTGATAAAGCACGTGCCTTCGACCGCGAAGAGCGCCGCGACATCGATGGCCTGATCCACTTCCTCAGCAATAGTAGTAGCGGCGAATGCAACGCAGGCGATGCCGTGATTATCGAGACAGTCCATAAATCCAAAGGTCTGGAATACGACGTGGTGATTCTCGTCAACGAAGACAAGACTTCGCGCAGCGAAACACGAATCAATCCCCTACTTGATCCGCAAGGCAAAGCGGATTGGATCATCGAGCCGATCAAGAAAGACTTGATGCAGGCCGATCCGATGCTCAACCAACTCTTAGAGCAAAGTATTAGTCAACGCGGGTTTGGTAATCTCTGCACTCTCTACGTCGCGATGACCCGCGCCAAACGCGGGCTCTATATGATTAGTAATCTCGACCGCGTAAGTAAAACCTCCACCGTGCATTACCTCAAAGAACGCCTCGGCACCGAGGCCACAGCCACGGAGCTCTTCCCTGAAACCAACTACCCCGTGCTCTGGAGCAGCGGCGACCAGAATTGGCACGAGTCGTTCGAGGCACCCGTGCAACCAATAAAAAATAGCCAAACACCATCCGCCGCCGCCTTCGATCCGGCACATCCGCGGCTTCAGCTGGCTCGTCCATCTATTGGCAAGGCACGTTCACTCGCCGCTGCCAAATGCTTCGACCTGGATCAGCACGCTAGTATTTTTGGTACCGCAGTACACGACGCCCTCGAGCAAATTGAATGGCTAGAAGTCGTCAAAGAACAGACGCCAACAGCCGAAGACAATAAGCTCACACTCGACCTATTTAACTTAAAACGAAAGAGCTCCGCCTCGTCTGCGCACCCAAAGCCAAAAAATACAGCGAGCGAAGTCGTAAACGCGCTCACCGCCTGCTTCGATAATCCCGAAATCCGCACACTCTTTACTAAGCCAGAAACCGCAGCCGTCGTTTGGCGCGAGCGCGCATTCAGTTACGTCGAAGGCGATCAATTTACTAATGGTATCTTTGACCGTGTTGTCATTCATAAAGCGGCAGACGGCACTATCAGCAGCGCTGAAATCATCGACTTCAAAA
>CAZIMR010000340.1:0-1939 GCA_964540215.1 uncultured Puniceicoccaceae bacterium | reverse complement strand
ACTCGCCGCAGGTCAATCACTCATCTTTGGCTTCAATGAAACTAACGGCGCCGACTATGACATACAGGCATTCACCTTCGCCGTCATCCCCGAGCTCAATTCATGCGCCCTAATCTCAGGTTGCTGCGCACTAACCGTTGTGATGCTTCGCCGCCGTTCGAGGTAAACCGCTCACTAGAACTTGATAAAAAATAGTTCTCTTCATTTTCAATTAAATCAGTTTCACAGCCTTAGAGCAGGGTATGAATATCCACGACTACCATGCCTGCATTCTGCGCAGCTTGAATGTTAAGCGCTGTATCATTCAAAAGGATGACAGCGCTGTTGATCAACTCGGCCGCGCGCAAGTAGGCATCTGCCGCTAGCTTTGAATTAGTCACACACTCCGAGCCGACCACTGCTCTAAACCAGTCACGGATACCCAAAGACTGGAGTATTTGCTCCGCCGCCCACTTGGGACTGCCCACAGCAATCGCCATCGGTAGATGCTCGCGATGAAAATCGGCAAACGCCTGCACTGGAATCACTGGTTGCACCGTCCCCAAGAGGACTATAAACAAGGTTTCTTTCGATTCTGTGATCGCGACCGCACCAACGACCTGGCGCTGCTCTTTTGCCAGCAGATCAATAATCTCCGAGGCAGGCAAGCCGCCGCCGAGCGCATAGAAACGCTCTTCGGATAGCATTAATTCATATTCCGCCATCGACTGAGACCACGCGACAGAATGCGTCGGCATGGTATTAGCAAAAGTGCCGTTCAGGTCGAAAACCAACCCGTCATACTCGTGATGTGGGTGCTTCATCGCGCCTAATAGAAGGCGTAATTAAAGCATAGCAAGTGAGACCACGCAACCTGCGAGCATGAAGGCTCGCCACTCTCTACATATCCGCTTTCAATTTACAGACAGTTCTATTTTCAATATGTTACACTCGCTACGAAATGCATTCATCACTGGCATCGTCGTCATTCTGCCAATCGGCGTGACGTTGATTGCCATCCGTTACCTGCCCACCACGCCTAATCCAAACAGCGACTTCTTGCGGATGCTACCCGAAGAAGATATCACACGCTTGGACATGGCGATCAGCGACGGCATGAAGTTGATCATCTCCGGCGCCGCAGTGGTGCCGAATCGATCGAGCGGCGAGGCCGTACTCATCAACAGTCCGGCAGAAGTCGGCGCCGCGACATGAGCGCACCCGCGGTGACCGAACGTGCGCTGGTACTGCGCATCACTGCGAGTGGCGAGGCCTTTCATAAAATCGACATTCTCACCGCAGAGAGCGGCACCTTTGTTTGCCTCAAGCGACTCTCGAAGAACCGTTCGCAAAGCACCGAGCCAGATCTATTCGATACCGCCGACATACAACTGGAAAGCTCAAAACAAGGCACGACTCGTTTCGTTAAAGACTACCAACTCGTGCACCGCCATAGCGCTATCGGCCAATCGTACCGCAAACTACAACACGCCTCCGATTTCTGTGCGCTCATTGCTCAAAATGGCCCACATATGGCCGACCCCGCAGCGCTCTACCATATTACCGAACGTACCCTAGAAGCCTTCGCCGAGCGCGCACTCCCAGCTATTGTTTTTCTCAAAGCGATCTACATCCTGCTCAAAGATGAAGGCTATCCCGTACGCGAAAAGTGGTGGCCTGAGCTCCCAGCTAATTTACGCGAATCAGCCAAGCAATTGATCAACCCACCCACGCCCGACAGCGCAGCACCCGAACAGCTAGAAGTGTGCGCACAGATCAGCCGTAACCTCTGCCACTGGCTCCGCCGCGAAACTGACTTAATGTTGCCGAGCAGTTTACAGTAGAAGCGTGCTTCCAGCCGCTTTTCTCATCCACCGTGCAAGCGGCAGGATGCCGGCAGCTACGTAATCCGAACAACCGCACAGTAGAAGCGTGCTTCCAGCCGCTTTTCTCGTCCACC
>CAZIMR010000339.1:0-1939 GCA_964540215.1 uncultured Puniceicoccaceae bacterium | reverse complement strand
CTTCTTCCTGGTTCTCAAAGAACTGGCAGACGTCGTCCGCGAGGATTTCCGGCTTGTTCGACTCCCATTGGTAGAGGAACTGCACGGTGCTCATGCGGTTTTCACGGCGTTGTGAGCGGCGGGTTACTGGTTCGTTGTCTTCCATTTGTGTGTAAATTGAGCCATTTCGAGGGCTGCTTGGGCAAATTCTTTGCCACGATTGATGGTTGCTCCGGCGCGAGCCTCGGCTTGTGCGAGGTCCTTGACGACTAAGATGCCGTTAATGACGGGTACTTTTTGGGCGATACTGACGTTGAGTAAGGCAGTGGCAGTACTGTCACCAATGATCTCGTGGTGATTGGTGTCACCTGCGATGACCACGCCGATCACGATAATTGCGTCGAGTTGAGAGTGTTGCGCGACTGTAGAAGCTGCGTAAGGGAGCTCGGCGGCTCCAGGAACGCGCTCGATCAGAGGGGCTTCGGCACCTGCTGCGGTCAGGGTGGCAGTGGCATGCCGAACGAGCGAGTCGACCAGTGCTTCATTATAGCGCGAGGCAATGATGGCAATGCGCAGGCCGCTGCCGTCAATTTCTAGGATGCTTGGAATGTCGAGACTCATTAAAAAAGATAACTAAGAACGCCGAAGCTTGAACATTCAACGTCGAACTTTGCATACCTCTCGTCTCGGTTTGTACGATCTTTAAAAAATCAACAATTCGATGTTGGACGTTCAACCATCGATGTTCTTAGTTTCTCGGCATGTTCACATTGCTCAAAGAATCCGGCTCGGCTCGACGTGGTGTCCTTAAAACTCGCCATGGCGATATTCAGACTCCGATTTTCATGCCAGTCGGCACTCAGGCGACGGTCAAAGGGATGACGCCTGCGCAGATCGAAGAGGTCGGTTCGCAGATTATTTTGGGCAACACCTATCACCTAAATATACGTCCAGGTTCCGATCTGGTGAAGGAAATGGGCGGGCTGCACAAATTCATGAACTGGAAGGGCCCGATCTTGACCGATAGCGGAGGTTTTCAAGTATTCAGTCTCTCCAAACTGCGTAAGATCACCGAAGAAGGGATCGAGTTTCGCTCACACTTGGATGGGCGTAAGTTGTTCCTCGGGCCGAAGAATTGTTTCGAAATACAGAAGAACCTCGATACCGACATTGCTATGGTACTCGACGAGTGCCCGCCGTATCCATGCGAGCGGGAGGAATGCGAAGCCGCTGTAGCTCGCACGATCCGCTGGGCGGGTGAATTTTTAGAGCATGCGACGAAGGATGGCTTTCTCGAATCGGGGCACCATGTCTTCGGTATTATTCAGGGCTCTATTTATGATGACTTGCGTCAACATTGTGGTCGTGAATTGGCAAAGATGGATTTCCCTGGCTATGCGATTGGCGGTGTCAGCGTGGGAGAGCCAGAAGAGGAGATGATTCGACAAGTTGCGGCGACTGCACCCGTGATGCCGAAGGAAAAACCGCGCTACGTGATGGGCGTTGGCACGCCACCACAGTTGTTGAAGATGGTCGGCCTTGGCATGGATATGTTCGACTGTGTGATGCCGACGCGGCTTGCGCGTCACGCCTCTGTGTTTACTCCAGATGGGGTGCTGAACTTGAAGAATGAACGCTTTAAGCACGACCCGAAGCCAATTATGCAGGCGGATAACTACACCTGTAAGCATTTCAGCCGCGCTTACTTGCGTCACCTAGTGATGGCGAAGGAGCTGTTGGCGCACACGCTGTTGTCGATTCATAATACGCACTTTTTCTTGGATCTGATGGAGCAAGCACGTGCGCATATCGAGGCTGATGATTACGCGGAGTGGAGCGCGGCATGGATCGCACGCTACAATGCCGGCGGAAAGTAGGCTAAAAAGTAGAAGCGGCATCCTGCCGCTTGAACGGTGGATGAGAAAAGCGGCTGGAAGCACGCTTCTACTGTAAACTATTT
>CAZIMR010000338.1:0-1949 GCA_964540215.1 uncultured Puniceicoccaceae bacterium | reverse complement strand
TGTCCGTATCTTCAACACCTATGGTCCGCGCATGTGTCTAGATGATGGGCGCGTGGTCTCAAATTTCATCGTGCAGGCACTACAGGGGCACGACATTACAATCTACGGTGAAGGGCAGCAAACGCGCTCTTTCTGCTACTGCGATGACTTGATCGAAGGTTTTGTGCGCTTGATGAATCAAGATGACGTGATTGGCCCAATGAATATTGGCAACCCTGGCGAGTTTACGATTCTGGAGCTGGCACAAAAGGTGATCGCTCAAACAGGCAGCAAATCGAAGATCATTCACGAGGCCTTGCCTTTGGATGATCCGAAACAGCGGCAACCGGATATCACTCAGGCTCGAAAAGTGCTCGGCTGGGAGCCGACGGTATCGTTGGATGAAGGTTTAAAGCCGACGATAGCTTATTTCGATAAGGTCTTGTCGGAAGGGTAGGATTGGTGCGGCGCTTGGGTTTGTGGAGCGCAAGGCGCAGTCGTTGCCGCTGGCATTTGGAGCGATTGCATTAGCCGCGAGTCAATGACGGAGCATTGCCGTACCGATTAGCTGGCCGCTAGTAGCGTGCTCCCCAAGCAGCGCCGCTAGGCTTTGCCGAGTAAGCGCTGTATGTTGTGTTGCATGATCGCAGCGTATTCAGCGGCGTTCAGACTTGCTTCGTTGTTAATTGTTTCGATGAACATGCTGTAGTCAGGCGTCTGTTGCGCGCGTGGATACACACGCAGTGGAAAGTCTGAGCCGAAGAGGATCTTTTCTGCGCCGACGATTTCAATGAGTCGTCGAAAGATCGACGGCTCATAAAGTAAAGGCGTGGCAGAAGTGTCGTAATAAACATTTTTCAATGCTTTACGTAAGCGCGGATTGAGTTCGAAGAAGGCCAGTCCACCGCCCCAGTGCGCGAGGATGAGCTTCAGCTCGGGATGGCCTTCAGCCATGCGCAGAAAATTGTTGAGTGGGGTAGGTACACTGCCTGGGTGTTGGTGGCCAGCAGCCTCGGTGGCGTGCAAATTGATCGGCCAGTCGTGGGCAATACACCATTCTGCTAGGGCATGCCAGCCTGTGCTATTCGAGTCGAAATTCTGAATGCCTGGGTGTAGTTCGCCCACGCCGCGTAGGCCAAGTGCAAGAGCATCTTCGCACTGTGCGATGACTGACTCAGCTGTGCCGCCTGGATGGATGGAAGCGAAGCCGATAAAGCGTTCAGGCGCGGCTTGAACGCGCTCCATAATGACTGTATTATGCCAGCGGCAGGTGGCCTCATTTTGCCAATACCAACCGAGTAAGATGGTTTGCGCCACACTGGCTGCGTCCATCGCTGCTAAGGTTTGCTCAATCGTCGCCCAGCCTTGAATCGAAGGTTGGTCGAGCGGAGCGACTAGTTCAGCCCAGTGCGGTTCGCCTTGAGCCTCTGCCCAGACACGCGGATTTACCGCGAGTTCGGCGGGGTAGCAATGACTGTGGCTGTCGATTATTTTCACGGTGAGTATCGCCTGCGATCCTATTGCATCTGATTGGCTAATCAACCTGTAAGCTCGTTCCTACCGTGATGATTTAGAGCCGCACGGGTAGTCCGCGGCTTTGCAGATGCTCTTTGGCTTGGCGAATCGTGAAGGTGCCAAAGTGAAAAATGGATGCGGCGAGTACGGCGCTGGTTTTGCCATCGTCGATGGCGTCGGCGAGGTGATCGAGGGTGCCTGCGCCACCCGAGGCGATGACGGGTACTTCGACTGCTTCGCTGACTGCGCGGTTCAGTGCGTTGTCAAATCCTGCCTTGGTGCCGTCCGAGTCCATGCTGGTCAGGAGGATTTCGCCTGCGCCAAGCGCGACCACTTGCTTGGCCCATTCGACTGCGTCGAGTCCAGTGTTATTACGACCGCCATGGGTGTAAACTTCCCAGCGATCTTGGTCCTTAACCCGTTTGGCATCGATTGCGACGACGATGCACTGGTTG
>CAZIMR010000337.1:0-1961 GCA_964540215.1 uncultured Puniceicoccaceae bacterium | reverse complement strand
TAACTGCTTAAAAAGGTGATTGGGTTTTGCACTTTTTGGGCTTAACCACTTTTAACCGCTTACGGTTTAGTCATTCGTCTCGGGTTTGTCGCTTAATGCAAGCGAACGTTCACCATCGATAAATATATAATCAGAATATTTGGACGTTCGTCAATACTTCCGTTGGGCGTCTGACTAATTAATCGATATTTATTTGAAGGCATATACGGGCTCTTGTTTCAATATCGCGTTGCAGCCCCAAAATAACGGTAGTGCTAAATATCACTATTTATGTAATTCCAGCAGCGAGAGTAAAATCTTAGTAAAGAGCATGGGCCTGAAACCCAATAAATCGAGATGGCTGTGAGAGAAGATAACCACGGTTAAATAAATAGTTATATTTTTGCGCCGATCGATTGTTGGCTTATTAAATGCTTAAATGTAAATGTTGATATACATGACGCTGTTACTCTTCGCTTTCCTCGTCTTGAGTCGTTGGCGTGCGGACGTTAAGCGCCAGAAAAATAAGAGGTGACTCTTGTAAAGCAGTCGATTTCGTCAGCGCACAGCGCTGTAGGGCGGTAAAATATTCTTTTTTGTATTTTGCCTTTTGGTATTTTACCACTTTTACTGCCGCCCTTATGAGCTCTGTCTTGCAACTACTTCTTGAAGGTAAACACCTTAACACTGCCCAAATTGGTCAGGTGCTAGGCCTGTCCGAAAGCGACATTGCCGCGGAATTGAAGCGCCTTGAGGGTGAAGAAATCCTTCTTGGATGGCGCCCGATCTTCAACCCCGAGCGTGCCCAGGAAACACTCGTGCGAGCGGTCATTGAAGTGACGATCAGTCCCGAGCGCGATGGTGGGTTTGATCGTCTCGCCACGCGGATCAGTCGTTTTGATTCGGTGGAATCCTGTTATTTGATGTCTGGCTCGTATGATCTACTAGTGATCGCAATCGGCACCGACCTACGTGACGTAGCGACTTTTGTGTCCGAGCGTCTTGCGAGCGTCGAGGGCGTGCTGTCGACTGCCACACACTTTATGTTGCGTGCTTATAAAGAGCAGGGACATCTTCTGTTATCTCCAAATGAGGACAGCGATAAGCCCGCTGTGAGTGCATAATGGGAGACGATAGCCAACGTTTTGTAGCGGATCACGTCGTGGGTCTGCCTCGTTCTGGTATTCGCGATTTCTTTGCGATCGTTGCGGCGATGCCGCAGGCCATCTCGCTGGGTATTGGTGAGCCAGATTTCGTCACGCCTTGGCATATTCGAGAGGCCGCGATCTTTGCCCTTGAACAAGGTAAGACCAGCTACACGGACAATCTGGGCCTCATCCGTCTGCGCCGTGAGATCAATACTTACGTTGAGCATAATTTTGAGCTGAGTTACAATCCCGACAACGAGATTCTTGTCGCCGTCGGAGTATCCGAAGCCTTGGATATTGCACTGCGTGCAGTACTCAATCCGGGCGACAAGGTGCTCTACCACGAGCCTTGCTATGTCTCGTATAGTCCTAGCATCTTGCTGGCGCATGCACAGCCGATTGCGATTGGTACCTCTGCGGAAGATCAGTTCGGCATCAATCCAGATGCGGTCGAAGCCGCTTGGGAGCCTGGCTGTAAGGTGCTGATGCTCAACTTCCCGACCAATCCTACCGGCGGCGTGACGGAGCGCGCCAAGCTCGAGCGTATCGCCAAGTTCGCGATTGAAAAAGATCTGTTGGTGATCAGTGACGAGATTTACTCCGAACTGACTTTCGAGGGCGAGCACACTAGTATTGCGACATTGCCAGGCATGCAGGAGCGCACCATTTTTCTGCATGGATTTTCTAAGGCGTTTGCGATGACCGGTTTTCGGATTGGTTACGCTTGTGGTCCCGCTCCGCTGATCGAGGCGATGATGAAGGTGCACCAATACAGCATGCTGTGTGCGCCGATTCTATCTCAGGAAGCGGCGATCGAGGCATTGAAAAACGGCG
>CAZIMR010000336.1:0-1962 GCA_964540215.1 uncultured Puniceicoccaceae bacterium | reverse complement strand
AGTGGCGACGCGTCGAGTGGCAAGAGGTGAAGAACTTAGTCAACCCCGCAGTGATTTTTGGTCAGTCACCGATTGCTGCAACAGCTCGGGCGGCGGTTCAGCATCCAAAGCCTGGGGCGATTTTGATTCCGACTGGGGGGAGCTCTGGCGGAGTGAAGTTTGCGATTCACCAATGGAGCACCTTGGTGGCGGCGTGCGAAGGCTTGAGCGCGTTCATCGGTTCCGCTCCGATCAATTCTTGCTGCGTGCTGCCGTTATACCACGTCAGCGGCTTGATGCAGTTGGTGCGTTCATTTGTGACCGAAGGGCAAATCACGTTTCCGGAATTTGAAGCGCTGCAGGCGGGGGAGTTCCCGGCGTTGGCCGCAGATTCGACCTGCCTTTCGCTGGTGCCGACGCAGTTGCAGCGATTGATGGCGCAGCAGCGGAGCGCGGATCGATTGCTGACGATGCGGGCCATTTTTGTGGGCGGTGCCGCAGTACCAGCGGCAGTCGAGGCGCGCGCGCGCGAATTAAAACTGCCGGTGGTCTTGAGCTATGGCATGACTGAAACGGCAGCGATGGTCACGGCGCTGCCAGCAGATGAATTCATTGCCGGGAATACTAATGCTGGCAGACCATTGAGCCATGCTTCGATTAAAGTCGTCGGTGATGATGGCAGCGTGTGTCCAGTCGGGGAAATTGGGCATATTCGGATCAATGCGCGTTCGATGTTTAAGGGCTATCACGGTGGCATTGAGGGCGTTGCAAAGCTAGGCTATTTGAGCGATGATGAAGGCTATTTCGATTCGCTTGGGCGATTGCATGTCGTGGGGCGCAGTGATCGTTTAATTGTAAGCGGTGGTGAAAAGGTCGATCCGCAGGAGGTGGAGCGGGCGATTATCGAGACGGGTGCAGTGGATCAAGTGTTGGTGATCGGTTGGCCCGACTCTGAGTGGGGGCAGAAGCTGGTGGCTTTTTATGTCCCATTCGTGGCCGAGAGCCATGCGCGCAAGTGGGCCGAGGAGCTGCGCGCGGACTTGGCTAATTATAAGATTCCGAAGCAGATGATTCAAGTGCCGACCTTACCGCTGGATGAACGCGGCAAGGTGGATCGTAAAGTGATCGAGCGGCTAATCGCTAAGAGTGTCCGAAAACTGGAAGCGTAATGCGCGCGAGCATTGCATTTTCTGCCAGAGGGGGCAGCTTAGCGGGATATGAATAAAGCGGATATCGTTGACGTGTTGGAGGACATTGCCGTTCTGCTCGAACTCAAAGGGGAAAACCCGTTTAAAATTCGGGCCTACGCGTCGGGTGCGCGAGTGCTAGAGACGATGGAGGCGGACCTTGGTGATTTGATCGAAGCTGGGCAATTGAGTGCGGTAAAAGGCATCGGCGCGGCGCTTGTTGAAAAAATCGAAACACTGCACGCTACGGGTGAGCTGGCTTATTATACCGAGCTGCGCGGATCGGTGGCGCCAGGCTTGATCGAGATGCTTGAGATTCCGGGCTTAGGTGGCAAAAAAGTTAAGAAACTCCACGATGCGATCGGCGTGGAATCGATCGATGCATTGAAGGCGGCTTGTGAGTCGGGTGAAGTTGAGGCGCTTAAAGGGTTTGGCAAAAAGTCTGCTGAGAAGATTTTAACGGGAATCGCCAATCGTGCGGCCTATGCGAAGCGGCACCATTGGTGGACCGCTCGGGAGGTGGCGCAGCCGATTCTCGAAGGTCTGCGTGGATTGCCCCAGACTGAACGGGCTGAGGTGGCGGGGAGTTTGCGGCGCTTGCGCGAGACGGTTGGCGATTTGGATTTTATTGTGGCCTCGGCCGATCCGCAACCGGTGATGGATTGGTTTGTCACACAGCCGATGGTTGCCGAGGTGACGGCGCATGGGACGACGAAGTCCAGTGTGCGTTTTGAAGGTGGCCTGCAGGCGGACTTACGTGTGGTGCCAGCGGAGCAGTTTGCGTTTGCGCTGCATC
>CAZIMR010000335.1:0-1971 GCA_964540215.1 uncultured Puniceicoccaceae bacterium | reverse complement strand
TCTAATCGTCGTGCGCTAGAGTGGGAGGAGCAAGCGCGCACCACTGGCGAGGGCGTGGTGTATATCTTCGAGCTCGATGATGATTGGGACATCGATGGGCGTCTGGGTGAGAACCCTGCGCGTTACATGAATCACTCCTGCGATGGGAATTGCGAAGCGCTGAACTGCGAAGGTGAGATCTGGGTCGTCGCACGTAAAGATATCAAAAAGGGCGAAGAACTGGTATATGATTACGGCTATGACATGGAGCATTTTTTGGATCACCCCTGTGGTTGTGGCAGTGACCACTGCGTTGGTTACATCGTACGCGAGGATCAGCGCAAGAAGGTGAAGAAGCTGATTAAAGGGTTGAAAAAGAAGCTATAGAAGCTCTCGAAGTCTGGTTGGGTTGTCGCCTTTCAGTCTCAGTGCCGGCGGTTCTTGCATGTCCTGTCACGATAGGCTAAGGATTTCGGCTTAATTAAATTTGGTTCTGGGAATTCTGGTCTATTCCAATATCACACTATTGTATTTATTAATGCGAGTGTTGGACTGGATCAATTCTTGCTTATACCTATGCCAGTTCGCATCGATCGACCAAGCTGCCTAACCTGGGCAGCCATGACTTATTAATGAAAACCACGACCAATCAAAAATTCTTAAAACTTGTCGAGCAGGGCCTCAATCAAGTTGAAGCCGAACACACCTTCTTGGTCGATGCATTCGTCGATGTCCTGCAATCGATGGGGCAGGAGCAGGCTGCTGGTTTAATCAAAGGTCGGCTGAAACGGGTTTCTCTCGATCATTTGGATGATGCCTGTGTGCAAGCGGTTTCCTTTTATTTTCAGCTTCTCAACCTGGCAGAAGAGCATGTCGCCAACAGTATGCGACGCACGCGCGAAGCCACTCTTGGCGCAGACGGTGAGCCAGGTCATTGGGGCCACTATTTGAGTCGCCTCAAAGAGGCCCGTATCCAACCAGCAACGGTGCGCAAACAAATCAGCGAACTGTGGGTCGAGCCTGTCTTTACCAAACATCCGACCGAAGCGAAGCGCTGGTCGGTACTCAGTATTCACCGCGAAATCGTGCGCCTTCTGCGTCATCGCGAAGGCGAACGCACACCGCGCGAAGCCAAACAAAATGCCAACCAAGTGCGCGCCATTATCGAGCGGCTTTGGTTGACTGGTGAGATCTACATGCACAAGCCGCAGGTCAAAGATGAGCTTGAGAACTTACTCTATTATCTACGTGAAGTCTTTCCTTCAGTGTTCACTCGTCTCGACTCAAATCTCGAATATGCTTGGCGTGAGACATGGCCTAAAGAAGCACCATTGCAGCTTGAAGAACTGCCGCACCTACAATTCGGCTCATGGGTCGGCGGCGATCGCGATGGCCATCCGCTCGTGACGGCCGCAGTAACTGCAGAGACACTCGAAACGATGCGCAGCACCGCAGTGCAGATTATTCGCACACGGCTGCAAGGGCTCGCGCAGAAGCTGACTTTCTCCGAGGTGCGTAGTGAAGTGCCAAAGCCTTTGTTAAAACAGCTCAAGGCCTGGGGCGGCGAGGCTCGCACTCAAGAGCCGTGGCACAGTTATGTGACACTGCTTTCAGAACAGATCGACACGCTGACCGAACAAGCGCTGCGCGATCATCTGAATCAACTCTCCGCATGGTTGAACGAAGCCGGCGCAACACGCAGCGCTAACAGCTGTGTACGCCCAGTGTTGCGTTTGCTGGACAGCATCGGCTTGCACCTCGCGCGCATCGATATCCGCCAGAACAGCGAGTTTTATGAGACCGCACTCAGCCAAATGATGACTGCGGCCGGGGTCGATGACGCCAAGAATTTTAGCATATGGTCCGAGACGGACAAAATTGCCTTTCTGAATAATGAACTCTCGACGCCGCGACCACTGACGCACGCCTCAATGTCGCTGCCGAAGCAAGCGACTGAAGCACGTGACACCCTTGCAGTCGTAGCTCAGCACA
>CAZIMR010000334.1:0-1975 GCA_964540215.1 uncultured Puniceicoccaceae bacterium | reverse complement strand
ATCACTGGTGTCTCTGAAGTGATCAAGTCGCGCAAGGATCTCTACACGGTCGCTGTTGAGCCTGAAGCGAGTCCAGTTCTCTCTGGTGGTGGACCCGGTCCACACAAGATCCAAGGCATTGGCGCAGGCTTCATCCCGAAGAATTGTAATGTCGATATCATCGACGACGTGATCAAGGTCTCCAATGAAGATGCATTTGCCACGGCGCAAGCACTGGCAGAGCAGGACGGCATCCTCGGCGGTATCTCCACGGGAGCCAATGTGTGGGCTGCGATGGAGCTTGCTAAGCGTCCTGAGATGGCCGGCAAAACAATCGTGACCATCGGCTGTAGCTTTGGTGAACGCTACCTAAGCACCCCGCTGGCTGAAAAGGCTCGCGCAGAGATGATGACTGCGACCGCTAGCTAAGCACTCTGCTTAATCAATTTAAACAAAAGCCCCGATCAGCAATGGTCGGGGCTTTTTCTGGCTTCATTATCACAGTGCAATGCGAGCAGGCTGCTACTCTCGCCTTCGAGCTACAATTCAAAGCCAACCTTGGCGATGCAGACGACGAATTCGCCTTTTTGGCTACCCTTGGCAACGCGGTCGCGCACCTCGCCGGCTGGCCCAGTATGCACGGTCTCGTGGAGTTTAGTCAGCTCGCGGCAGACACTGATGCAGCGGTCGGGGCCAAGGATCGCCACTAGGTCGTTGAGGAACTTGCCAATGCGATGGCAGGATTCGTAGATGATGACGGTGTATTCGGAGTCTTGCTGTGCTTCAAAGAAGCGTTTGCGCGCGGCGCTCTTGGGGGCAAGGAAGCCGACGTAGAGGAAGGCATCGCTCGGCAGCCCCGAGAGTGACAGGGCGGTGATCACGGCGCTGACGCCAGGCGCGGTAGTGACTTTGAGCCCGCGCTTGCGACACTCGCGCACGAGACGAAATCCGGGGTCGCTGATGGCCGGTGTGCCCGCGTCGGCGATCAGTGCGATATTTTCGCCCGTTTTGATACGGTCGGCGAGCTCGCTCGCCATGTAGTTCTCGTTTTGTTCGCGGTAGGAGATCAGTTTACCGCTGTTCGCGATGTTGAGTTTGCTGAGCAGCTTGCCAGTGACACGGGTGTCTTCGCAGGCAATGTGAGTGGCGGTTGTAAGCACTTCGATGGCACGTGGAGTGATGTCGGATAGATTTCCGATGGGTGCGGCGACGAGAGTGAGGGTTCCAAAGTCAGACATATCGTTGGCAACTGTAAGTAGGATGGTGGGAATGTCACAAAAAAAGCGCCTTCATGTTGTTCACGAAGGCGCTGGTTTTTTTAAAGTACTGTGTGCGTTGTTTGCTTGGCTCTAGCGGCCGAACCCCGGGACGCCACCTTCCCAGTCTGCTGGGCGAGACCAAGGCAATTCCTGATCGTCGGGATTAGTGTCGAAGCAGCCACTGGTGGCTAGCAAGCACCCTGAAAGTGCAAAGATTAGAAGTAGGCGAGTGATCATAATGTATGCGCGAGGTTTTAGAGGATTAGTGCATTACCTTGATGGTATCGCCTTTGGAAAGTCCGCGAAGGCGTGTGCCTGGTAGGATGTTGGCCACTGCGAGCTGCTCGGTAACTTGAATGATTCGAATTTTACCCAGTGCTTTAAACCCCTTTATCAACGTGATATCCGAACCGACCGACAGGCCGAGCTCTGGAGACGCATTGAGAATAATGATGCCATCAGGTGTGCTGATCGAGGCGATCGTGGTTGTGGCGCCGATGGATGCGGGTAGCACGGCTGCCGCGCTGTTTGGTGTGAAGCTGCTCTGGTAGCCCTTTGGGCGTGTACTGCTTACTGCTTTGGCCTTGGGATTTGTGCTCTGTTGGAGTGATTTGGCAGCCAAGGCGTCTTGTTTGAGCGTGTCGTTGGCTTTCGCGAGTTCTTCGATGCGCTGATTGAGTTGAGAGAGCTCTGCTTCCTTGCTGGCTGAGGCTAAGTCATCTTCGGTCTTGATCAGA
>CAZIMR010000333.1:0-1981 GCA_964540215.1 uncultured Puniceicoccaceae bacterium | reverse complement strand
GGTCGAGCATACTTTACAGCAATTACTCAACCCTGAGCTGACGCGCAAGTCGATTAAGCCGTATTTCGCTAATTTGACGATTGGCGCGGGCGCGGTGGGCGCGGTGCTGTGCCGCAAGGATCTCGCGCCGCAGTCGTGCCCGTTGGTGACGGCGGCGGTGGTCGAGACCGATAGCTCGGCGAATGAACTTTGCCAAGGCGACAGCGCCGGCGATGCGCTGGAGATGTTGACCGACTCGGAGGAGCTGCTGGTGGCTGGCATCGGAGTGGCCACCCGTGCGTGGACGCGCTTCGTGGAAGCGACGGGTTGGACGGCGGAGACGCCGGACCGTGTGATCACGCATCAGGTCGGTAAGGCGCACTCGCGTGAACTGTTCAAAGCGCTTGGCCTCGATCTAGCTAAGGATTATACTACTTTTGAAACCCTCGGCAATGTCGGTTCGGTATCCTGCCCGATTACCTTAGCGCGAGCGATTGAAGATGGCGTATTTGTTGCGGGGCAGAAGGCTGCGTTGCTGGGGATCGGTAGTGGTCTAAGTAGTTTGATGATGGCTGTGGAGTGGCCAACGCATGATTAATTCGAGAGCCTCTCAATTGCCGCCCGAAGTGCGTGTCGAGTATCCGTTCGCGGGCAACTTATTTGATCAACCGGCGACGCCAAAGTCCGATGGATCGGTGCAGATGCATTATCTCGATGAGGGCTCAGGTCCAGTGGTGGTGATGCTACACGGTAATCCGACCTGGTCGTTCTATTACCGAAATCTGGTCAATACGCTAACTGCGGCGGGCTATCGCTGCATCGTACCGGATCACGTGGGCTGCGGGTTGTCCGATAAGCCAAGCGATTATCCTTACACGTTGAAGCGCCGCATCGAAGATGTGGAGCGCTTGATCGACCATCTCGATATTTCTCAGTTTAGCCTAGTGGTGCACGATTGGGGTGGGGCGATCGGTTGCGGATTGGCAGGGCGTCGGCCTGAGGCGTTGGAGCAGTTGGTGCTGTTAAATACGGGCGCGTTTCGCTCGATGCGCATCCCATTGCGGATTGCAGCGATCAAGGTGCCTCTGATTGGCGAGGCGATCATTCGCGGCCTCAATGGATTCGCTGGGCCTGCTGTAAATATGGCGGTTCAGATACCACTGTCTCCCGCGGTGAAGTCAGGCATGCTCTGGCCCTATCGTAGTTGGGCGGATCGTGTTGCAGTGTGGAATTTCGTTAAAGACATCCCGCTGCGTGAGGCTCACCCGAGTTATGACACGCTTCTCGAAGTTGAAGCGGGTTTATCAAAGCTCGCCGATAAGCCGGTACAGATTGTCTGGGGCGGTAAAGATTTCTGCTTCAATATGCACTTCTTTAAGCGTTGGTGTAAGATCTTTCCGAACGCCGAGGTACAGCTGCATAAGGAGCATGGTCATTACATCCTCGAGGATGGGGAAACGGTCGTCAATGCGCAGATTCGAGCCTTCTTGCAGTCGGCGTAGCGCTCGAAAGTGGGTCGGAGGAAACAATATCCATCGCCGACCGTAACAAGTAATTCTGAAAGCCAGATGTTTCTCAATTACAGGATTCGACTGGTATAGTTGCGCGCATGCGTCCTCCCAAAAAATACCCCCGCAAGCCGAGGCTCGCGGGGGTAGTGAAATCAATGCTGTGACTGTTCGATTAACCGTCGATCTGCTCTTCGAGAAACTGGATGAGTTCGTCTTCAGTCACGCGGCGTTGCTCGCAAGTGTCGCGGTCGCGTAGCGTGACGGTACCGTCCTTTTCGATGGTATCGAAGTCGATGGTAATGCCGAAAGGTGTGCCAATCTCGTCTTGACGACGATAGCGGCGGCCGATCGCACCGGAGGCGTCGTAGAAGACATTCCAGCGGCGTTGCAATTTTTTGTAGAGTGCTTGTGCGCGCTCGACCAACTCTGGTTTGTTTTTCAGGAGTGGGAAGATTGCGGCTTTGACGGGTGCGATCTTGGGGCTGAACTTG
>CAZIMR010000332.1:0-1984 GCA_964540215.1 uncultured Puniceicoccaceae bacterium | reverse complement strand
TGGACCGTAGCGTGGCTCCACGAACGCACCGATTAGAAGTAGGTAAACCGGTAGGCGCGCCGAGCAACTCATCAGCGGTGCGATCAAGATGGTAATCATCCGTGCTTTCGGATCGCTGATCGTACGTGTCGCTAAAATGCCAGGGATCGCACAGGCGTAGCTGGAGAGCAGCGGCACAAAACTTTTGCCGTTTAAGCCGCACCAATGAAATAGTTTATCCATCAAAAACGCCGCGCGCGCCATGTAGCCGGATTCTTCCAGTAATGAGATGAACAAAAATAGTACCAGAATCTGCGGTAAGAACACCACAAAGGCACCGACTCCGCCAATGATCCCATCGGCGATCAAGCTCTGTAACATCGGAGTTCCCGCCAGCGCGTCGGAAGCAATATTTTGCAGCGCGCCCGTGCCGCCTTCGATCAAACCCATAAATGGCCCCGCCCATGTATATACCGATTGAAAGACCACATACATCATCCCAACAAAGACCATCAAGCCCCAGAATCGATGCAATAAGAGTTGGTCGATACTCTAAGTGGCGGTGCGTTTTTTTAGCGCTACCTGGCGTTCGATGATGTCGCTGAGTAGGGGATTGAGAAAGCGGAAACGTAGAATCGACTCTGCTGCATCGGGATTGAAGCCATCCTTGTAGAGCTGATCGCGGGCCTCTTTGATGATCCCTTCGTATTCAGACTCCGGGGTTTGTAAGCGTTCGCGCACTGCGCTGTTACGATCAAAGATGAGGCGCTGTAATTCGCCGATTTGTAATGCTTCGCCACGTTTACTGATAAATTCTTCGTGCAGTTTTTGTACTGCATTTTTAACCGCTTCCGGCCATATAGGCCGCATCATCATCGCCTTGGCTTTGATCGCATGCTCGACCGCAAGGGCGAGTTCTTCGGTGCCTCGACTCCGTGTCGCCACCGTTGGCACCACCGGCACGCCGAGGCGTTGCTGCAATAATTTACAGTCAATTTGCAGGCCCTTTTTTTCCGCGACATCCCAGCAGTTCAGCGCGATCACCATCGGCACGCCTAACTCGGAGGCCTGTGAGGCGAGGAAGAGATTGCGCTGCAAATTCTCCACATCCACCACTACGATAATCAAATCTGGGGCAGGGTGGCTATCGACACGGCCTGCTAAGACATCCACTGCGATACGTTCGTCCAGTGAACTGGCGCTCAAACTATAGGTGCCTGGCAGGTCGACCAAATGCACATCTTGGTCGCGGTTCAGCGCCCAGCGGCCGATCTTCTTTTCGACCGTCACGCCGGAGTAGTTGCCGACTCGCTGACGCATGCCAGTGAGCGCATTAAAAAGCGAGGTCTTGCCAGTGTTGGGATTACCAATTAATGCGACGCGAAGTTCTGCGAGTGCTTCAGGCATACTAAAGCTTCTCTACTTCGATCTCGGCTGCGTCTCTTAGGCGTAGACTCATGTGACAGCCCTGAAAGGCCACTGCGATTGGGTCGCCCAGCGGTGCCTCGTGTGTGAGGCGAACCTCTTGGCCCGGCAACAATCCCATCGCCATTAAACGCGCAACGCTTTCGTTCGCGCAATTCACTTTTGTGATTCGAAAAGCTCCGTTTTTTTTAATTTGGTCTAAACGCATGGGCAAGGCACTCTTGAGATTATGTCTCAATAGAAATATATATAGAACAGAAAGAATTGAAGCTGGATTGCAAGCTCAGAGGCGAGACTAGCCAGGATTTACTCTGCTATTTATCTTAAACGCGCGGTTCTCAGCATCATGTGAATCACAGCCAGAATCGGAGTGAGAAGGTTGATGCCAAGATATTGCCGCATGGTACACTTTTTTATAAATTAAGTAGCCGCGTGATAGGGGTTGCTTGCCGCAACCGCGATGCGGATGGTTGATCATTTGAAATTGATGCCTCGAACGAAGCCCCGACGCCTCACCACTAAATCTCAGCTTGTTGCCGCACTTTGTGGGCGCGCGAAACAACCACATACTTGTCCGCCA
>CAZIMR010000331.1:0-1998 GCA_964540215.1 uncultured Puniceicoccaceae bacterium | reverse complement strand
ATTTGGGATCAGATATCATTTTCGGCGGTCAACAACAGTGTTGATTGGGGGCCGGATGATGTGATCAAAATCGATTCTATGGTCATCCGTAAGCTGCAGTTAGATAACTATGAATCGTGGCAAGCTCGCACAGATTGGTTCAGTGAAACACTAACCGCTGAATCTGACGATCCCGATGGCGACGGTATCTACAACCTGATGGAATACGCACTCGGTGGTAATCCTACCAGCGCTGATCAGGCATTGATTCTGCCTAAGATAGTGATGCTTTCAGGCAGCCCGCAGCTCGAAATGACACTCGGTGTCGATTCTGTGGATCTGCAATACTCGATAGAATACTCCGAGGATCTGATTAATTGGGCGGCCATACCTGCCACACGAGTAAATGGTGAGGTTGGAGATGTCGTGCAAATTTCACTGTTTGATGCCGTGTATCAGATGCTCTTTAGTCGACTGCGTGTCAGCGGTAATTGAGACTTCAATGCATTCTTCGTATTTTAAAGTAAGCTCTACTTCTTGCGGCATTTATATGTGCGGCATTCGCATCCTCAGCGGCAAATCGTCCGAATGAGCATTTCATTGTAGTTGTTGACTACGGTTTGGAGGTTGTACCACGACGGCTTGTCCCCGGGACTTACGCGCGTATGCACTTGCGTGAGAGGCAACAGGCGGGGCGTCCAGGATTTTACTGTTTCATCCTACCTTCTAACTCCTCTTTCTAATATTCTGCGATCGTTTCCGATTTGCTGTACTTCAGACGATAGGCTCGTGGTGACATATCGGTATCGCGGCGGAAGGCGCAGCTTAGATTCGAGCTGTTGCTGTAGCCACAATCCAGTGCAATGCTGTCGATTTTATCAAATGTCTCGGTGAGTAAGCGTTTGGCTTGGTCGAGGCGCACACGGCGTAATTCACTGGCAGGTGTGCGGCCTAGGTGTTTCTCAAATGCTTTTTCTAGTCCACGTTTGGATAAGCCGGTAAATTCAATAATATCCTCTATGGTGATGGGCTCTCCGTAATGTTGCTTGATGTAGCGCAACGCAGTCGCCACCGCAGGGTGTTCGATAGCGAGTACATCCGTGCTTTGTCGGCTGACGATGCCATGTGATGCGACTAGTATCGGATCTGTATTATTGCTGATCTCTTTCTTCATTAAACGATGAAGTTGACGTGCCGCTTGATAGCCAACTTCCTTCAAGCGCGTGCGTACGCTTGAAAGTGGCACTGGAGAGCTCTCGCAAATGAGTTCTGTATTATCAACGCCCAGAATGGCGATTTCTTCTGGCACGTGTATGCCAGCGCGTACGCACATTTCGATTAAACTGGCACCTAGATTATCTTGGCCAGCAAAGACCGCAAGTGGGCGAGGGAGTCGGTTTACTTGATCAATGGTGTCGGATTGATGGGTTTCCCAGTCGCCTAAGTTTTCGGGCGGCGATTGTTTGATCACAAAGATATTTTCTTCTGGGACACCTTTCTCCAGCAATTGTTGTTTAAAAGCCTCGTGGCGAAGTGAATTGACTGGCACGTCCTGCCATTCGTAAAACGCGAAAAACTTATAACCGCGCGAGATGAAGTGTTCCGCTGCCAATTTACTAATCGCATCATTGTCGACGCGCACGCGTGGCACTTGGCGTGGCATATCGTTATAGCTAATGTCAACGACGGGCATATTAAGTGCATCGACATACTCGGCGGTTTCCGGGCCGTAGCAGGTGATGGCACCATCACCAGGCCAACCATGTGGCACGAAATTCCCCGCGGCTAAGTAGGGGGAAATATGCCAATTCTGTTCGCGAGCATAGTTGTAGATGCCGCGTACGATTCGTTCATCATACCAATCGAGTGCGATAATAATTGAGCGCTGCCGCTGCTTTTTAGGCTTAGGCTTCAGGGTATTTTTTGAACTCTTTATCGATTTCTCCAAGGGCATATTTGCATTCAAAGGGCGTATTCTCATAATATCGAGTGATTTTTTAAATGAGAATATGCCTTGTT
>CAZIMR010000330.1:0-2000 GCA_964540215.1 uncultured Puniceicoccaceae bacterium | reverse complement strand
CGAAGCGACAAAGGATGCGCATGCCGTGTTAGTTCTGACTGAGTGGGATGAGTTCAATGCACTCGATTTCAAAAAGATCTATAATCACATGAATTTACCAGCCTTCCTGTTCGATGGTCGCAACCTGCTCGATCTAGAAGCGCTTCGCCAAATCGGCTTTGAGGCTTCCGGAATCGGTCGCGGAGAGCCTTAAATCGGATCGCTTTCAGTTTATTTTCAATAGACGTGGATGGGCGAGCCTCACTTGCGTCTTTTTATATACACCTAAATTATCAGTTGCCTCAGAGTGAGGAGTCTCTTTCACTATGGCCTTATTAATTTCATTCAGTTTTTAAAGTATTATCATGATAGTTAAACCGCGGATCCGAGGATATGTTTGTATTACCGCACACCCGAAAGGTTGTGATGCTAAAGTACGTGAGGAAATTGAAGTCGCCAAGGCGGCGAAGAGAAGTGATGGGCCAAAGCGGGTTCTGGTACTTGGCTCTTCGACCGGTTACGGTCTCTCCTCCCGTATAACTGCTGCGTTCGGTTATGATGCGGCTACTTTTGGCATCTTTTTTGAGCGCCCCTCGGCCAATGGCAAGCCAGCCAGTGCTGGATGGTACAACTCCGTGGCATTTGAAAAAGCTGCTCACGAGGCAGGTCTTTACGCCAAAAGTATCAACGGCGACGCATTTTCCAACGAAGTCAAAGCGCAGGCAATCGCACAGATTAAAGAAGACCTCGGTCAAATCGATCTAGTCGTGTATAGCCTCGCTTCCCCGCGTCGCACCGATCCAGAGACCGGCGAAGTTTACAAGTCAGTGCTCAAACCAATCGGCGACCAAGCATTCACCAACCGCACGATGGACACAGATCGTGACGAGGTCAAAGACGTCACCATTGAGCCAGCGACTGAAGAAGAGATTCAACACACCATCAATGTGATGGGTGGTCAGGACTGGGAGCTTTGGATGAAGGCGCTTGATGATGCTGGAGTGCTGGCACCTGGAGCAAAGAGTGTCGCTTATTCCTACATTGGCCCCGAAGCCACATGGCCCGTTTACACCAACGGCACCATCGGTCAGGCCAAGAAAGATGTCGAGCGCGCTGCGGCAGCCATCACCGAGACTTACGATTGTGCGGCCTATGTCGCCGTCAACAAAGCCGTCGTCACTCAGGCCAGCTCCGCAATTCCTGTCGTGCCACTTTATATTTCCATTATCATCAAGCTGATGAAAGCGAAGGGCACGCACGAAGATTGCATCGAGCAAATGGTGCGCCTGTTCGATGATCGCCTCTATGGTAAGGATTTACAGCTCGATAATCTCGGTCGTATCCGTGTCGACGATTGGGAGATGCAACCCGATATTCAGGCGAAAGTCATTGAAATTTGGCCATCGATTACATCCGAGACGCTGGACGTGCTCGGCGATTATACTGGCTACCAGCATAACTTCCTAACCCTGTTTGGTTTCGGACTCGACGGCGTTGATTACGACGAAGATGTCGAAGTCGACCTACCACTGCCGAGCAGCTTGTAAAAGTCTTGGCATAAAGTCTCGGCATAAATTCAGTCGTACGAAACGAGCGGTTTATCCTGAGTTTAGTGCTTTTTTTTTTAAAAAAGGCCGCCATCACTGTATGGCGGTCTCTTTTTTACCACGCTTCCTCTGCGTCCGCGACGACCTCATCATCATCTAGGCTGAAACGGATGAGCATCGGGCGGCAACAGACTTCGCAGTCATAGTCCCATTCCGTCGGCGCCTCTGATGGTCCTGGAGCTGTGACAGAAAATACCTCAAAGCAACTCGGACAGGTCACATGGCAGGATTGTGAGGCCTCCATGTTATAGTTGTACGAGCTGCGGGACATTGGTGAATAGTAATTTCATTTCAATCACTGCAGCGTCAATGCCGACGATTTTTGCGAGCGCTTTACGATAGGCTTCTAGTTGTGGGCGGTGATGCTCGCTGGCTTGTTCTAAGGTATTGCTTGGATGAATGCGGTCGCTTTTG
>CAZIMR010000329.1:0-2002 GCA_964540215.1 uncultured Puniceicoccaceae bacterium | reverse complement strand
GGTCGAGCTTCGCGCTCAGATCGAGACCTTGGAAAACGATGTGTTGCGCGCGATGATCCCACCAGATCCGACCGATAGCCGTAATTCGGTGATGGAAATTCGTGGTGGCGCGGGCGGTGATGAAGCCAACATTTTCGCTGGTGATCTGTTCCGTATGTATAGTCGTTACGCCGAGCGGCGTGGTTGGAAGGTGGAAGTGATGAGCACCAGCTTGGCCGATACCGGTGGCTATCGTGAAATTATTTTCAACATGACCGGCGAAGATGCTTACAAGTATCTGAAATTTGAAAGTGGTGTGCACCGTGTGCAGCGCGTGCCGGTGACCGAGACGCAAGGCCGTATCCACACTTCGACTGCCACCGTGGCGGTGCTACCTGAGGCGGAAGAAGTGGATATCGAGATTCGCACTCAGGATTTGGATATCGCGACGATGCGTGCTTCAGGCGCTGGAGGTCAACACGTCAATACAACTGACTCTGCGGTGATGATGACGCATATCCCGACTGGGGTGACGGTCTATTGCGCTGACGAGCGTTCGCAGATTAAGAATCGTGCTAAGGCGTTAACCGTCATGCGTTCGCGCTTGCTTAAAGCGAAAGAGGATGAGGAACATGCGAAATATGCCGCGGAGCGTAAGGGCCAGATTGGCACCGGTGACCGCTCGGAGCGCATTCGTACTTACAATTATCCGCAAGGCCGCCTCACCGATCATCGCATTGCTCTGAGTCTTTCTTTGCCCTCCGTCATTGATGGAGATCTTGAGGATCTAATCGATGGCTTACAGAATTTTGATTATGATGCTCGTATCCAGAATTTGCTGAAGGCGCAAGTAGAGGTCTGAGACTTGAGTGGCTTGAGTGGCTTGAGAGTTGAGGGCTGAGAGATTTGAGACCTGAGAGCTGAAAGTGAGGAAAAATGACTTCGAAACATTCTGTCTTTAATATGCGAAATCGTTTGTTTGTGGCGTCATTGCTTGCAACGGCTAGCAGTTGGATCAGGCCAATTACCTAAGAGGCCGTTGCAAGCAACGACGCCACAGTTTAATGTAAGTCTAATTTTCTAAAAACGTATTATGGCACTGTTAACGATTCGCGAAATTAAAGAGCGCACGGAGGCTTTCTTCGAGTCCAAGGACGTGCCGAATGCACGACTGGATACGGATACATTGATTGCGCACTCGCTTGGTATTAAGCGGCTGGAGTTGTATCTCGATCTCGACCGCCCACTGACTGAAGCGCAGCTCGCCGAGCTGCGCCCCCTAGTCAAGCGCCGTGCGGAGCGCGAGCCGCTGCAATACATCGTCGGCACAGTGGATTTCTGCGACATGGAGCTCAAAGTGGATCGGCGGGCATTGATCCCACGTTTCGAGACCGAAGAGTTGATCGAGCTTGTCGAGATGGAAATTCGAGAATTGCTCTCGAGCTACGACTTCCCGGGTGATGATATTCCGATCATCAAGGGTTCGGCGCTCGCCGCTGGCGAAGACTCGGCGAACGATGCTGACAACAAGTGCATCGATGATCTGATGGACGCGCTGGATGCGCATATTCCTCAGCCGGAACGAGAGATCGACAAAGACTTCCTGATGCCGATGGAAGATGTCTTCTCGATCACGGGCCGTGGCACTGTTGTGACGGGTCGTATTGAAGCGGGCACGATTCATCCGCAGGACGAAGTCGAAATCGTGGGCATCCGCGACACGACGAAGACGACCATCACGGGCGTCGAAATGTTCCGGAAGCTTCTTGACGAAGGTCGTGCAGGCGACAACGTGGGATGTCTTCTTCGTGGCACGGGCAAGGACGATGTAGAGCGCGGTCAGGTTCTGGCGAAGCCGGGATCGATCAAGCCGCACACCTACTTCTCGTGCGAAGCTTACATCCTGACGAAGGATGAGGGTGGCCGTCATACGCCGTTCTTCTCGAACTATCGTCCGCAGTTCTACTTCCGCACAACGGACGTGACAGGCGAGGTTGAGTTGCCGGAGGGCACCGAGATGGTG
>CAZIMR010000328.1:0-2004 GCA_964540215.1 uncultured Puniceicoccaceae bacterium | reverse complement strand
CGGTGTCGTTGACGTAGTGGACGTCATTGGTGGCGACGACCTTGAGATCAAATTCCGCGGCGATCTTCAACAAACCCGGAATAATCCGGCGCTGCTCCTCAATGCCGTGATCCATTATCTCGATGATGAAGTAATCTTTGCCGAAAATATCAACAAATTGGGCCGCTGCATCGCGTGCGTTATCGTATTCGTCCTTCAGCAGGAATTGAGGAATCACTCCTGCCAAGCAGCCTGAAAATCCGATCAGACCTTCGCTGTATTGGGCAAGGGTCTGCATATCGGAGCGCGGATTGCGGTAAAAACCTTCGGTATGCGCTTGCGAGACGATTTTGCAAAGATTCTGGTAGCCGGTGAAATTACGCGCAAGTAAGCCCATGTGATGGGACTTTTGCTTGGCGCGCAGTTCATTGACGATGGCCAGTTTTTGCTCGTAAATCAGGTAGATTTCACAGCCGAGCAGGGGCTTGATGCCATGCTTCTCCGCCTGTTTGAAGAAGCTAGTCAAACCGTAGAGCACTCCGTGGTCGGTGATCGATAGCGCCTTCATTCCGAGTTCCGCCGCACGGGAGCAGAGCTTATCCGTTCGCGAGCAACCATCCAACAGACTGTGGTCAGTGTGGACGTGTAGGTGGACGAATTCGCGGTCTTTTTCGGGCATCTAGCAGACAGACTGGCAACCTCCTGCGGACTGTAAAAGTTAAAACTGAAAACTTATTCACAGTTGTGTGAGCATTTCGCCTTTTTTGTGTTTATTTGTTTAAAGTTGTAATGAATTCTGGTTTGAACTGATGCATCACAACTATGGAGCCGACTAATCAAACTCAATCGAATCGATGGGTGATCGCACAGCGTTGGTCACATGTGCAGTTCTTGAGTTTTCGCTGCAATTTTGAGGTGATTAGCGATCAACTCCCGTCTGGTCTGGATTTGGATCTGTTCGATGGCTCTGCATGGTTGAGTATCGTGCCTTTTTACATGTCGCATATTCGCTTCCCGGTCACCCCTGCGCTGCCTTTCATTTCGCTGTGGGAGCTGAACCTGCGCACGTATGTAACTTATCGAGGGCGGCCTGGTGTGCTTTTCTTGACCTTGGATACTGACAGTCGCTTGGGGCAGTGGATTGCAACGCGGGTCTTTCATTTGCCGTATCGAGTCAGGAAAATGAGGGGAGAGGTACAAGATGGGCACTATTCTTTTGGGGCGCCCGATTCATTTTCGATGGAGTCTCAAATTGGAGCATCGATCGCGGCGGATGCGCTGGATCGTTGGCTAGTTGAGCGCTATCATTTATATACGACGGATGGCGTGTCACTGTATCGAGGGGATGTGGCCCATGAACCCTGGCGATTGAAGCAAGTCGATCAGCTGCATTGGGAGGACCGACTGTCGCCTCAGTTTGGCTTCGACCCGGCAAAGGATCTGCGCGCACGCTATGCTGAGCCAGTCGATGTGCGGTTTAAACCTTTTGTGAAGCTATCAAAAAATGATGAACAGAGATGAAGTAAAGGTGCTGCTGCACCATTGTGAACCGTAGTTCATCGTCGATCTCATCTAGCGCCTAGGGTCGTTATTTAAGTTCAGGGCCAAGGTCCTGCAGGACGGCCGTACGGAAGGCGAAGCTTATGTTTAGCCTGATCAATCTTAGTGATGAGCATCTGTTTAAAGTGTTAGTGTGGTCTGCTTGACAGCGCTCGAGCGGCGTATGCGGTTTAGCGTCGATTGATCCACGCTTCACTTTCAAATCGTTCGCGCTCTTGCTGTATGCGTGCGCTGTCGAATAGGCTGCGCAGGTCTTCGGTGGTACCGATGGGGATCGCGAGCTGGCTGGCGAGGGCTTGTTGGAAGGCTTCGGCGAAGGTGTGATAATTGAACTCGTCGGGTAGTGCACCACGGTCGATTGAGCCTTGTACGAGTAGGCCTTCACGTGCGCGTTTCATGGCGGCGCCGGCTATTTTTGTGCCGTCGGGCCGTGTTACGTCATTAGCGGTGGGTTGCAGGAAGCAG
>CAZIMR010000327.1:0-2012 GCA_964540215.1 uncultured Puniceicoccaceae bacterium | reverse complement strand
AAAGATGTCTGAATATTGAGAGATTGGCTCCCCGGTCCCTTGCGTGCCTTCAGCTGGTGAAAGCGGACCCGCAAGCATGTCTTCCCCGTTAACTTCTAAAGCATCGAATTCAACAGCGTCATTGCTGAACTGCAGATTTACCGCACGGTCAAAAGCAACAGCTGTCACAGAAACGGAGTTTTCCCCAAGAACTAAGGCTGTGGGGGGGGACCAATAATCACCGCCGAGTTCGTTTGTTTTATATACTCGGTAATTGGCACCACCCTGAGGGATGTAAGTTACATCAATCACTGCGGTTTGCACGCCTTGGCTAGCGACACCATCAGCGACAGTGGTCAACGGTAGGACTGCCTGCCAAGTTGTGTCTGGGCCCGCAACAAAGTTGTCAGACGCAGAAAGTGACTGGCCAAGAAATGGTGAGCCATCAACCTCATCAGGATTCGCATTGACCCCGTTAATAGTCAATGAATCAAACCCAATGTCATCAGTGCGGAATTGTACCTTTACACTTCGGCCTAGGGTAGTATCGGCTAAAAACTCAGCATTGGTGACAGCACCCACAATTATGGTGTTTTGACCGAATACTAATTGGGTAGCTTCGCCGTATTGATAAGAAATTTGGTTTTTATTCATCTTCACCGTGCGATATTGCATAGAAACAAAAGCTCCAGAAGTCACATTTATATCTACGGTTTGCGCACCTTTACTCTCGGCGTTACCAGCAGCACTTGTAGTCACGGTGAGCACCCTCGTCCAGGTTCCTGCGCTGGCAGTTTCACCGGGTCCAGGATTAAAGTCAGCAGTCGTCGCCGCAGAAACGATTGAGGGTAGTATTAATAGCGCTGTGAGCGCAGAAAGTAGGGTTATTTTTTTCATATTGGATTTTAGGGTTAAAGTAATGCTTTAATTACGCTTTTCGTGCATAAAATTGCAACATAAAAGTTATTTTAAATGAGCGGCTGGTTTTGAGGCTTCTACCTGAGCAACTAGCTTGTCAGTAAGTTGTATCGATTTTTTTCGATTGTAAGATGTTTTCTATCAATTATTTACAGATTAAATTAAGACCCATTGGGAAATTTCATCTTCACCGCTAGAGTGAAGTAGTGAGCAGTGCAATTAGGGCCTATTGTTGCACATGTATGCACAATTTCATGGACAAGATAGCTATTTTTTTAAATAATGATGTGTGCGTTTATTAGATTCTGCCGTATCCCGTTTCACATGCCTGGTGTTTGTGATCGCATTTGCTTTATTGGAAGCGAGCGCGAGCACTAACATCATACTCATTGTGGCTGACGACCAGCGCTGGGATGCGACTGGATTTATGCAAGAGCGTATGCCATCACTTGGACGCACGGCTCGTTTTCCTTGGATGGAGAACAATACACCCAATTTAGATAGGCTTTCGGAAGAGGGGGTTCATTTTGACAATGGCTATGGCGTCTACTCTTTGTGCTCACCTGCGCGTGCTACCATGCTCACTGGTCAGTATCCTCATAAGCACGGTATTACCAATAATCAGACCGACTTTCCTGGCGATGTGGTTACCTATGCAAATTTGCTACAAGCCGCTGGTTATACGACGGGTTATTTCGGTAAATGGCATATGGGCACGCAAGTAGAGCGTCCGGGCTTTGATCACGTTCGAACTTTTTATGGCCAAGGCAAATATTTCGGAACTGTATTTAACGATGGAAATGGGAACCCAGTTGATGCAATCACTTTCGACCAACGGTCAGCACAATCAATCGTTATTAATATAACAGATCTTCCCTCCGGCGGGGCTGATCAAAGTATTTATCGAACAACAGAAGGAAATCCATATTCCCAAAGCCCTGCGCGTGAGTTATCCATAGGCGTAAATACTTTTGAAATAACTACTGCAGTTAATTACAATCGTGGTGTATTTTTTAGGTTTTCAAGTGGTGAAGTAGAATTTGATTCGTTACGTTATAACGGAGTGCAGCTATTGAGTAATCCAGGTGTAGCGACTACTATTCAAGCAAGCGGAA
>CAZIMR010000326.1:0-2013 GCA_964540215.1 uncultured Puniceicoccaceae bacterium | reverse complement strand
TTCCAGTTGGATTCAAGGCCGCACTGGCCCGAATCGTACACGTCTGCCGTTGCTCGGGCATATTCCGATTCTCGGCAATATCCTGACACGCTTGGGGATCTTCCAACCCGTCGCTGATGGTTTAAAATTCCTGTTCAAGGAAGAGATCACGCCTGGCCACGTGAAGAAGGGCTATTACTATTTGGCTCCGATTTTGGCCTTGGCGCCAGCACTCACTACAATGGTGGTGTTACCGTTTGGTCGCTATGTTGATCCATCTGGTGTCGTGCAACCTCTGGTACTCGCCAATATCGATGTTGGCATGCTTTTCATCTTAGGAGTTTCTTCACTGGGTGTGTATGGCATCGTCCTCGCTGGTTGGTCCTCCAATAGTAAGTATCCGTTTCTTGGTGCGGTCCGTGCATCCGCACAAATGGTCTCTTATGAATTGGCGATGGGGCTTTCGATCTTACCGGTATTCATGTGGGCTTCTGCACCAGGTACAGATTACGGTTTGTCACTCTTTGGGGTGGTCGAGGCACAATCAGGACTCTGGTTGGTCATTTGGCAGCCACTGTCCGCATTGATCTTTCTCGTCTCCGTCTTTGCAGAAACCAATCGTCTACCATTCGATATGGCGGAGTCGGAAACCGACCTCGTCGGTGGTTTCCATACCGAGTACGGCTGCTTCAAATTCGGACTGTTTTTCGTAGCCGAATATGCGCACGTCATCATGGGGTCGGCATTGTTCGTGTTGCTGTTCCTTGGGGGGTGGAATTTCCTACCAGGAATGGCAGATCCTTGGGGCGCCAGTCAGTTCGGCGCAGTGCTTTCGGTGCTGTGGTTTATGGCTAAGGTCTTTTTTATGATCTTCTTCTTCATTTGGGTACGTTGGACGCTACCGCGTTTCCGTTATGACCAAGTGATGGCACTCGGCTGGAAGATTTTGCTACCACTTGCGATCGGTAATTTGATTCTCAATACACTGCTCATCGCGCTCTACGACACACTTTAAAACGCAACTAGTATGGCTAAGACAAAAGTTCTAGAGCGTAAACCGCTCACTTTCGCGGAAAAAACATTTATTCCTCAAATCGTTACTGGGTTGAAGACGACGCTTGGTGCGATGTTTGATAAGCCGATCACTCTGGAGTATCCGGAGGAGCGTCCCGTCATCCCTGAAAATTATCGTGGCGTGCCCACATTGGTGAAGGACCCAAATGGTCGTGAAAAGTGTGTTTCTTGCCAGTTGTGTGAATTCGTTTGCCCACCGAAGGCAATCAAGATCATCCCTGGTGAGATCGATGCCGAAGCCGAGCCAGATCGTGCACACGTCGAGAAAGCGCCGAAAGAGTTTGAGATCAACATGCTACGCTGCATCTACTGTGGCCTTTGCCAGGAAGTGTGCCCCGAAGAGGCTATTTTCTTAAAAGATATTTTTTCAATGTCCGGTTACACTCGCGAAGAGATGATTAATAAGAAGGACAAACTTTACGAAATAGGTGGCACCTTGCCAGATCAACACCACAAGTGGGACAAGAAGAAAGCTGCTGAAGAAGCGGGTAATACCCATTAAATTAATTAAAATTAGGGATTACGAAAGACTGACGCTGCGCAGTTTTGTTGAAGAAATTCCTAGGTCCCAATTGCCAACTCCCAATTCTAAATTTTCAATCCTCACACAATGTTAGACATACTTTTTTACGTCTTTTCAGCGACCACGCTGATTGCGGCTGTGCTGATGGTCCTAGCGCCTAATGCGGTGAATGGAGCCATGTGTATGATCGTCGCTTTTATTGGCACTGCGGCGCTCTTTGTTCTGTTGGAAGCTTACTTCCTCGCGGTCATTCAAGTGGTGGTCTACGCGGGGGCGGTGATGGTGCTATTCCTCTTTATTATCATGCTTCTCGATGTGGATAAAGGGGAGGGTGGTGCTACCGAATATAAGGATAAACTGACGATCGGCGCATCTGCGATTGGCTTCTTGCTGCTTGCCACTTTGATTTGTTCAGCCTTCTCCGGGGCTCATGTTCC
>CAZIMR010000325.1:0-2041 GCA_964540215.1 uncultured Puniceicoccaceae bacterium | reverse complement strand
TGGTTTCGGCAAGCGCATCGACAAGGCACTCACTATTACGCCAGTGTCTGAGTACAGTGATCTAACTGAGTAATTTTGCCCCACGCAGCGTCGCCCTCGAAATGACCCCCTTCTAAGCTAGTAATTTGCGGGTGAGGGGCTTTTTCATCATTATTCGACTTCCACAGTGGACATTGTGGGGAAAGATTATGATTAAAGTTTAGGATTAAGAGACAGACTCAAATACATGACCGATTTAGCCCATACTCGCAATTTTTGCATCATCGCCCACGTCGATCACGGCAAGACGACATTGTCCGACCGTATCTTGGAGCTGACACGCACTGTTGAGATGCGGGACATGAAGGCGCAACTGCTCGACTCGATGGACTTGGAGCGTGAGCGCGGCATTACCATTAAGAGTCACCCAGTGACCATGGTGTATCGAGCTAAGGACGGCGAAGACTATACTTTCAACCTGATTGATACCCCAGGGCACGTGGATTTCTCCTACGAAGTGTCCCGTAGTTTGGCTGCTTGCGAAGGTGCGATGCTATTAATCGATGCCGCTCAAGGTATTGAAGCACAGACGGTTGCCAATGCGCACTTAGCGACGGAGCAGGAACTCGCGATTGTCCCAGTGATCAACAAGGTCGACCTGCCGAGTGCAGACGTGCCAGCGATCGAGGTGCAACTCGAAGATGTGCTGGCAATTCCCGCCGAAGAAGCAGTGCTCACCAGTGGTAAGAGTGGCTTCGGTATTGAAGATTTGTTGGAAGCTGCAGTGCATCGTATTCCACCACCACGCTGGGCCGACATCGATGGGCTACGTGTCTTGATTTTTGACTGCATCTACGATGCGTATAAGGGTGTGATCTGTTATGTGCGTGTATTCTCTGGCTCAGTGAAGATGGGCGATCAGATCATGACTATGAGCGATCAGCGCAAGGCACAGGTCAAGGAAGTGGGGCGTTTCTCTCCGGCCATGCTTAAGCGTGATTCGTTAGAAGCGGGAGATGTGGGTTACATCGT
Source organism: uncultured Puniceicoccaceae bacterium (assembly GCA_964540215.1). GTDB lineage: Bacteria > Verrucomicrobiota > Verrucomicrobiia > Opitutales > Coraliomargaritaceae > Lentimonas. The sequence continues at coordinate 1,030 of CAZIMR010000325.1, read as the reverse complement.
CACCAACATGCGCGACGTGGCCGAGATTAAGCTCGGCGATACCATTACGCACTCGAACGCACCGACTGCCGAAATGTTGCCTGGCTATAAGCAAGTCAGTCCGATGGTTTTCAGTGGCCTCTATCCGATCGACACAAATGATTACAACAAGCTCAAAGCGAGTATGGGCAAGCTACGTCTCAATGATGCGGCGTTCGTCTATCAATCTGAAAACTCGGTTGCACTCGGTTTTGGTTTCCGCTGCGGCTTCCTCGGATTACTACACATGGAAATCATTCAAGAGCGTATTCGCCGTGAATATGATTTGGATGTGATCTCCACCTATCCAAGTGTGGTCTATAAAGTCACTAAGACAGACCTAGAGGAACTCGAAGTACACAACCCGATGCACCTACCGGATGTATCTGAAATCGAATTTATTGAAGAGCCAATGATCTTGGCATCAATCCACGTCCCCAGCACATCGATCGGAGATGTACTGGCACTCGTCTCCGAAAAGCGGGGCATTTGCGAGCACACCGAGACGATCGACAATCAGCGCGTGATGCTGGTCTGTAATATTCCACTCAACGAAATCCTCATCGATTTCAATGATCGTCTAAAGAGTATTACCCACGGTTATGGCTCGATGGATTACGAGATGAACGGCTATCAAAAGGCGAAGCTGTGCCGCCTCGACATCATGGTTAACTCCGAACCGGTGGATGCCTTTTCGTCGATTGTTCACATCGATAAAGGCGAGGGCAGGGGCCGCGCACTCTGTAAACGACTTAAAGAGATCTTACCCAAGCAAATGTTTAAGATCGCGATTCAAGCCGGCGTCGGCTCCAACATTGTCGCTCGCGAAACAATCAGTGCATATCGTAAGGACGTGACTGCTAAGTGCTATGGCGGCGATATCTCCCGTAAGCGTAAACTCCTAGAGAAGCAGAAAGAGGGTAAGAAACGCATGAAAAACATTGGCAGCGTTTCAATCCCACAAGACGCGTTCATCAAGATCCTTAAGACTTCCGACGCCGGTAGCTAGCCA
>CAZIMR010000324.1:0-2042 GCA_964540215.1 uncultured Puniceicoccaceae bacterium | reverse complement strand
CTGTCGTAAAAGTGTAAATCGTCCCGTGCAGGGCGATCCCCAGCCAAATCAGAGGCAGCATCCCCCACTCACCTGCCAATGCAAACAATGCAAAACGCGCGATCCCCAACACCATTCCGACGATCAGGAACCAGCGAATACGAAAACGCCCAGCGACCAAGCTGAGAAAAAGCATTGAGCCGATTTCAACCATCTGCCCGAGTGTCATTTGAGCGGTCGGATACAAACTGCCAAACTCCATCAACATCGTCGGCACAAACATATAAAAAGACACACAGGGAATCGCAAATAAGGCTGAAGCCAGGTAAAAAACCCGGAGTTCGCGGACTTTGAGCAGCTTAAACGCATTCAGACCCAAGGCCGCTTTCCAGCCACGACTCACATGGTCCATCGGCGGCGTCGCTGGCAGTAAAAAGCAGAGAAAGCCCATGAAAAATCGAATATAAGCAGCCAATAGTCCCGTCTCTGCTGACTGATCCAGCGCGCACCAACTAATAATCCAGCCGCCTGCCATCCAACCGATGGTTCCACCCATCGCATACAGCGGAAAGCTCTTCGCCGCGTTCGGCAGATTCACCAGCTTAATCTTGGTGATCAGCGCAAACATGGGTCCCGAGATCAGCGCATTACAGCCCTGAAAGAACAAATACCACCCGGGATGCCAGAGATTCTCCAATGCGAAAAAACCAAGCCACAAAAAGAGGGCCCCAAAGATTCCCAAAGCGCCCAACAACTTCTCCGCATTCATTTTTCGATCAGATAGCGCACCAAATACCAATGCTGAGAGCATCGCGCAGAAGGGCGTCAATGCCATCGCATACGGCAACACCCACCGTACGCCCTGCGCCTCCAAAATATTTGGTAATGACGGCACCCACATCCCCGGAGGCATAAACATCAGGCACATCACCACCCACATCATGTGGCGGCGTTGATTGGCGGTCATTTTCATAAGTGGTAAAAACTGCTAGCCAAGCATTCTCAAAGCGCAAGCGGTAAAGCATCCTTCATAAAAAGACCATAATTGTCGCTGCACCGGCCTTTAAACTTTCAATATATAGTGAACATAATTATACCTAAAATAATGAGCCTGCGCTACCTATTTATCGACTTCGACAGCTTTTTTGCGTCCGTCGAACAGCAATTCCAGCCCCATCTGCGGGGCAACCCCGTCGGAATCGTACCCTCACTGGGCGTCGAAACCACTTGCTGCATCGCCGCCAGCTACGAAGCCAAAGCACGCGGCGTCAAAACAGGGACGCCGGTGCGCGAAGCCCGTTATCTCTGCCCCGGCATTCGATTTGTACAGGCCAACAACACGCGCTACATCCAAACCCACAAAAAGATATATCAAATCATCCACGAAATCATTTATGTCGACGCCGTGCTCTCGATTGACGAAATGTTTGGCCGCCTACCGCCCCACTGGCAACCCCCCGCGATCGCGCGCGCCAAAGCCCTCGAAATCAAAGCCGCATTGAAAGCCCAAATCGGCCCCTACATCGGCGCCTCGATCGGCCTCGCGCCCAACCGCTTCCTCGCCAAACTCGCCAGCAAGCTCGAAAAGCCCGACGGCCTCACCACCCTCGATTTCGACGAATTACCCGACAAGCTTTACCGCTTCGAGCTCGAAGACATCACTGGCATCGGCCGTCGTATGCAAGAGCGGCTGCGCATCGCGCGCATCACCAGCATGGAACAACTGTGCAATGCCCCGCGGCACAGATTGCACCGTATCTGGAAGTCGGTCGAAGGCGACCGCATGTGGTATGCGCTGCGCGGCATCGAAATGGCGCGGCCAGCAACCACCACCCGCCAAACCATCGGCCACTCCCACGTGCTCCCGCCACGACTGCGCAGCTTTCAGGGTGCCCACGCAACGCTCCATCGTATGCTGCAAAAAGTTGTCCGCCGCCTGCGCAGAATGGACACTTTTACCGGTCACCTCGACCTACAGGTCACCTTCGGCTTCGAGGTTCACTGGCACGGCGCAGCACAGTGCTTCCCCACGCAAGACAATGTCACTCTAGGGAGACTTCTAA
>CAZIMR010000323.1:0-2046 GCA_964540215.1 uncultured Puniceicoccaceae bacterium | reverse complement strand
AAATCACTGGTGAGGCACGTCTCGGCTATGATGATGTGCATAACCCCGAGTGGTTCACTCTGCATGCGGGTTGTGATGAGAGCGGTAAGGGCGATTTATTTGGGCCATTGGTGGTCGCTTGTGTGGTCGCCGACGAGGGCATGGTGCGCGACTGGATCGAGGCGGGCGTGTGCGATAGTAAGAAAATTACCGACAATACCATTTTGAAGTTGGATAAAATAATTCGCCAAACCAAGGGCGTGGTGATCGCGACTGCGTTTGCGCGGATGACGAAATACAACCACCTGTATAAAAAGTTTGGCAGTAATTTGAACAAGCTGTTGGCATGGTACCATGGCCGCGGGCTGAATGAAGCGCTGGATAAGCGTCCGGCGCCGTGGGGCTTACTGGACCAATTTACTAAGCTGCCGCTAGTGGATGCGTATGTAGAAGATCGTAAAGATTTCAAGTTAGTCAGCCGTACCAAGGCAGAGTCCGATCCCGTCGTGGCGGCCGCATCAATCATCGCGCGTGCGATGTATGTGCGCGAGATGAAGCGATTGTCGGATGAGCTTCAGCCTATTCTGGGCGAACCCTTGATGAAGGGGGCGAGCGCGAAAGTGCTCGAGCAGGCCAAGAAGATCGTCGCAGTCAAAGGGGCAGGCGAATTGGCGGGCTATGCGAAGATGCACTTCAAGACGGCCTACGAGGCACAAGGTCTAGAGCCACCCAAGAAGCCGGCCTGGTCGAAATTTAAATAAGGAGCACGGAGGGCATAAAACAGAGGTCAGTGCTTCTCTTTACACAGCAAAAAGCCCCGTCCATTGGACGGGGCTTTGTTGATTCAATTGAGTGTAATTACGCGCTTAGATCGAAGCGATCTAAGTTCATCACTTTGACCCAAGCCGCGACGAAGTCTTCGACGAAGGTTTGCTGGGCATCGTTGGAGGCATAGACCTCAGCGATGGCGCGCAGTTCGGAGTTTGAGCCGAAGACGAGATCCACTGCGGAGGCCATCCACTGGGTTTCGTTGCAGCCGTGTGCCTTGCCTTCGTAGAAGTGTGCGCAGCGGGGTGAGACTTTCCACTCGATGTTCATGTCGAGCAGGTTCACGAAAAAGTCATTCGTTAAGGTCTCAGGACGTTTGGTGAAAACGCCGAGCGGGGACTGCGCGGTGTTTGCATTTAGGACGCGCATGCCGCCGACCAGCACTGTCATTTCAGGTGCGGTGAGCGTCATCAATTGTGCCTTGTCGACCAAGAGTGCTTCGGCAGGCGTCTTGATATCGCTTTGTTGATAATTGCGGAATCCGTCTGCTTTAGGCTCAAGCACTGCAAACGAATCGATGTCGGTGTCCTCCTGAGTGGCATCCATTCGGCCAGGGCTGAATGGCACTTCGACTGCATTGCCAGCAGCTGACGCGGCTTGTTCCACTGCAGCGCAACCACCTAGCACGATCAGATCCGCCAGTGACACGCGTTTGCCGCCCGACTGTGAGCTGTTGAAGTCCGCTTGAATGCGCTCAAGGATTTGCAGTGACTTTGCGAGTGTCTCGGGGTTGTTCGCTGCCCAGTCCTTTTGCGGGGCGAGACGGATCCGAGCGCCGTTGGCACCGCCGCGTTTATCAGAATTGCGGAAGGTCGCTGCTGATGCCCATGCGGTACTGACTAGTTCTGCAATGGAGAGACCAGCGCCGAGTAGCGTGGCTTTCAGCGCTGCAATGTCTTGCGCGTCGATGAATGGATGGTCTGCAGCAGGAATCGGGTCCTGCCAGAGTTCTGTAGTCGCGGGCACTAGCGGGCCCACGTAGCGTGAAATCGGGCCCATGTCGCGGTGGGTTAATTTGAACCATGCTTTGGCGAAGGCGGTGGCAAATTCGTCTGGGTTCTCATGGAAACGCTTGGTGATGGGGGCATAGATCGGGTCCATTTTCAGCGCGAGGTCTGAGGTGAACATAATCGGTGCATGTCGCTTCGAGGGATCGTGTGCATCAGGCACAGAGTTCGCGGCGGCGCCATCGGCGGGCACCCATTGTGTGGCACCGGCAGGGCTTTTGGTTTGTACCCA
>CAZIMR010000322.1:0-2051 GCA_964540215.1 uncultured Puniceicoccaceae bacterium | reverse complement strand
AACCATGCCTCCTTCGGAGGATTCAGTAAAGTTGGCTGAGTTGTTAATCCCGCCGCTCTGGAATCCTTCAGAGCCTTCAAATTGAGTCGCATACCTGACTGTGGGAAATGTAGTCTCAATGCCGAGGTCGGTAGCGGCTACTTCTGCGTTGTTAGCCAGCACTGTGCTCAAGCGGTCATAGGCGGCTTGTTGTTCCGGAGTGAGTGCCTCAAGGTCTAAGCCTGAGCGCAGAATAATGCTCAAGCCAGTATTGACAGTATTATTGTATGCATCCTCAAGCTCGAGCGGGTCGCTGCGTAAGTCGAAGAAACGACCCTGAGGGAAATTGGGAGGGTCATTTTCATCTGGCGCGTAACGTTTGAAGTCGATTTCTTGGGCGAATTGAACCAGTTTTGTGGTGTCCGTCCTTGGCTTATTCGCATTGTACCAAGTATAGATATGGTCTCTGTGAGCAGTCGCAGTATTGCCAATTGCTTGCGGCCAAAAGCTGATGCCGTCGAGGTCATCGGCATTGGGGATTTCGAGCCCGGCTGCTTCACAGATCGTCGGGAATATATCGGTTAGATTAATTAAACCGTTGTATTCGATCCCTGGAGCAATGGTGCCTGGTTGAGAGAGGAGTAGCGGTACCTGTAGACCGTTGGCACGGCATTCCCCTTTGCCGCCGACGAAATCAGTAGTACTACCTGGTACAGTATAGGAGTAGGCCGATTTGCTGCCGTTATCACCCATGAGTACGATGAGCGTATTTTCTCTCAAATTGAGGTCATCAAGCTTGTCGATGATATTGCCTATCATCTTATCCATATAAGCCACCATATCTGGGAAGTAGCGCCGATCATCGCCTTTAAAGGAGCCGTATTCGTTAACTGCTGGTTGTGGTGCATACCCCGCTTCCCAATTGTCAAAAATACTGTGGGGTTCGGTGTCTGGAGTCGGGGTATGTTCATCGTGCACCAGTAACATTGAGTAATAGAGGAAAAAGGGTTCATTCTGATGCGCCTCAATAAAACTGAGTGCGAATCGGTTGATTAAATCGGGACCATACCAGCGTCGACCTGTGAGTGGATCAATGCCGCCATTTTTGTTGTTATTGAAAAAAGTCCATTTCCCATTGATCACAAAATTCGGATCGATATGACGAGATCCTTCGCCGACTACGTCGAAACAGTAGATATCATCCCAACCGAATTGATCCACATAGTCTTTACCAGGGATTGCTGCGGTGCCTCGAGATTGCTTCCATTTACCAGCAATGCCGGTCGCATAGCCCGCTTGCTTAAAGATGTCGCCAAAGGTGATTTGTGATTCATGCAAGGCCTTCGTTTGGATGTAATTCCGATTGTTATTCATGCCCGACATCAGGGCAACACGTGTCGGTTCACATATCGCATAGGCAAATGCATTGCCAGCTAACAGGCCATCATCGGCGAGTCGGTCGATTTCAGGAGTGGCAACAGGTGTGGACGGGAAGAAGGGATCGCTGTTGCTGTCCACTTGGGTCGAATTGAGCTGCGTCGCACCGTAGGCAGAAACGCCGTAGTGTGAGAGGTCATCAATTAGAATAAAAACCACATTAGGTTGCTCCGTCGCGCTCAGTGGCTGCACGGTGACTCCTAGGATAAAACAAAATCCGAGTGCCAAGGATAGCAGGGATTTGGGTATAGTCATTGGCTTTTTGTAGCTGTGGTCATTTGGGGTATGGCTAGGATGGCTAGAGGGAACCATCGATTGGATTTAGTTTTTTTATAGCTGAGGTCTGAACGCTGGATGCACCGATACTCGGTGTGGCAGTCATGGCTTTCGGGATCTCCATGCGGAGCAGGCCAGACTCCAGTTTGTCGGCATGTGCGTGAATGGAGACTGTTGCGGATTGGCCGTGAGTACGGATGATTAATTGCGCGCAGCCCTTGAACAGTTGCCTGCGAGGGGCTTGTTCGGGTTCGTGGCTGGTTGGGTTGCCGTTGCCGACTCCGAGTAAAGTCGCTGCACCGCTGATTTCGAAATCAAGCATAGCGTCCGCGGTAGGCACACTGCGCCCAGCTGAATCG
>CAZIMR010000321.1:0-2059 GCA_964540215.1 uncultured Puniceicoccaceae bacterium | reverse complement strand
GATTGATATATTCCTAGCCGGTAGAAGTGATTAAGGTATGCACGAATCTTTTTGGAATCAATTACTCGCGACCAGCGGGGTCGAATGGTTGGGGACACTCACAGGCATCACTGGCGTCTGGCTAACGATCCGCGAACGAGCAGCCGCATGGCCGATTTTAATCGTCTGTTACTGTTGCTATGTGTTTATCGCGCTGGATGCGAAGCTGTACGCGATGATGCTTTCGCAAGGCATCTTTATCGCAATCTCTGCCTACGGCTGGTATGAATGGGTCGCAGGTGAATCTGAGGATGGGGACCCACTTAAAATCGCCCACACCCCGCCCCAAAAGCTGATCCTGGCGATTATAGTAATGACCGCTGGCACCGCCGGATTCGGCAGTCTCCTCTCCAGTTACACTGACTCGGCCCACGCATATCTCGACGGATTCGCCACCGTTTGCGCATTCGTGGCCCAATGGATGCTCGCCCGTAAATACATTGAGACCTGGATCTGCTGGGTGCTCTCTGATATCATTTTTATCGGCATATTCATGGTCCAAGGGTATTGGATGAGCGTGTTCCTCTTCTTCGTATTTATCTGCCTAGCACTGCGCGGCTGGCGACTTTGGAAACGCACCATCACGCAGTCCAGCTACCCCGCCTAAACGTCTCAGCTCTCAACCACCAGCCCTCCAGTCGCTTATAAATGAAACGTATCGTCATTACTGGAGCCGAATCCACCGGCAAGACCACCCTCACCAAAGCACTCTCCGCCTCTTATGGTGAGCCATGCAGCGCCGAATTCGTCCGCAGCTATGTCGATTCGCACCAACGCGAACTCAACCCGAGCGACCTCGAGCCGATCGCCAAAGGCCAACTCGCCCTCGAAGATGACGCGCTCGAACAGGCGCAGCGACTCATTTTCCACGATACCAACATTCTCTCGTCGATTATTTACGCACAAGTCTATTTCGACACAGGCATAAAATGGCTTAATGACCGCTTCCTTGAGCGTGATTACAGCCTGTATTTACTCTGCATGCCCGACATCCCTTGGGAGGCCGACGAGGGCCAACGCGAAAGCCCCGCAGCGCGCGACGATTTGCACGTCCGCTTCAAGCACCAGCTCGAGCGCCGACAACTCCCCTACGTCGAAATTCACGGCAGCAAACAAGCGCGCATGAGGCTTGCCGCACGCGCCATCGAAGCGATTCTATGATGGAGTATGGGCGACTCGCCCACGTTGTTGGTTGACGTAGGCGAGTCGCCCACACTCCTTTAACTCGCCATGCCCCAACCCGATGGGTTGACTCAGGCCAATCCTTTGATGTGCTAAGCGTAACTTAATCGTAATACAGCGACCATGCCTTTCACACCTGAAGATCCGCCCACTGGCACCGAATTTATCGAGCAAACACTCGCCGACCCCATCAGCTCTGAAGAGTCGATGCTGCGCCCGCTGTCGTTCGACGACTTTGCGGGCCAAGCCAAGACCATCGAGCGCTTGTCGGTGATGGTCGGCGCCGCGCGCGACCGTGGCGAACCGCTCAACCACATTCTGCTCAGCGGCCCACCCGGGCTGGGTAAAACGACCCTGTCGCTCATCCTCGGCCACGAAATGGACAAGCAGGTGAGCATTACCTCAGGCCCAGTCATTGATAAACCCGCCGACCTCGCAGGCCTGCTCACCAACCTCAGCGAAGGCGACATCTTGTTTATTGATGAGATCCACCGCATCCCCAAAGCCGTGGAAGAGTATCTCTACTCCGCGATGGAAGATTTCCGCATCGACATCATGATCGATCAAGGCCCCAACGCACGCAGCGTGCGCCTCAGCCTGCCCCGCTTCACCTTACTCGGCGCGACCACCCGCATGGGCCTACTCACCGCACCCCTGCGCAGCCGCTTCACCCTGCAATCACGCCTCAGCTATTACGATCACAAGACCCTGCAAGGCATCGTCGAGCGCAGTTGCCGCTTGCTGGAAGTTAATTTCGAGACTGCCGGCGCCGCCGAAATCGCCCGCCGCGCACGCGGCACGCCCCGGATTGCCAATAACTTACTCAACTTCTGCCGCG
>CAZIMR010000320.1:0-2070 GCA_964540215.1 uncultured Puniceicoccaceae bacterium | reverse complement strand
CGACCGCAAACGCTGGCACGCCGAACGCCTGCGACATGACCACCGACGCGGTCTTATGCCCCACCCCAGGGAAGGTCTCCAGTATCGCCATATCAGCCGGCACCACGCCGCCATGATCCTCGACCAACATCCGCGACAGCCCCGCGATGCCCTTCGACTTCATCGGCGACAGGCCACAAGGCCGAATGATCTCACGAATCTCCTCCACCGGCACCTGGACCATCGCCTCCGGCGTATCCGCCCGGGCAAACAGTGTCGGCGTGATTTGATTGACTCGCAGATCGGTGCACTGTGCCGAGAGCAAGACCGCTATCAGTAACGTATACGGATCCTTATGATCCAACGGAATCGGCGGGTTCGGGTACAACTCCTGCAAACGTTGAAGCACATATGCAGCGCGCGCTTTTTTAATCATATAAAATGGTGAGATCGAAAACAGCAGAAGCCGTTGCTAATAAATACGACAAATGAGCGCGGGATAAACCGACGCGCTACAACATTTGCCGAGACTGAATTTATTCAAGGATCGTATCAAACTGTATTAAAGTAGACACTCCTGTAGCATACTAAAGAAATCTAACTTGACCACGAAAAAAGCCGTCCCGGCAAGCGACAACGACTTGCAAGAACCAACGAGCAAAGGCTTAGAACTAGGTAGTTGCCATTAATGTAAGTCGCAACGGACGCTTAAACGAACTGGATCGAGTCAATGATCCCCTCCTTCCATTTTGCCTTCAATGAACTGATGAATTCCGAAGTTTCCGAGCAACTCCCACCAATAATTAATACTCGATCAGATTAACTCAGAAGTCTTGCTCGTACGCTTCATAGCGCTATCCTGAATTTAAATGCTTAGGTTTTTCCGAGAGATTTTGTTCATCAGCGCGCTCACAATGCTGGGCGTAGCATTCTCGCTACTCAGTGGACTCGCGCCCCTGCCTTGGGCAGAGCCCGAGTTAGCCGCAGGCGAGATTCGACTGAGCGATGCACGGGCGCTTCAGGTCATTTGGATCGATACACGCAGTGAGGCTGATTACCACACCGATCACATCCCATCGGCGATTTTTCTGAATGAAGACCACTGGGAAACTGGCGTTATCGAGCTAATGGACGCATGGCTAACGCAACCGCGCCCGATCGTGGTATATTGCGACGGAGAACGCTGCAGTACGAGCAAGCGCATTGCCGAGCGCCTACGGGAGGCCCTACCAGATGCTGAAATTTATAACCTGAAGGAAGGATGGAGTGCATGGCTGCGGTAACAAATAGAAGCAACATCGTGCTGCTCGCTCGCCTCGCGCTCGCCGGCGTATTCGTGACGGCAGCACTCCAGAAGATCGCAGATCCGCTTGCATTCGTAAATGCTGTGGACGCCTTTCGAGTGGTCGACGCTAGGCTTTCTGATTGGGTCGCTCTATGCTTACCATGGCTAGAGCTGGTGGTCGGAGTCGGCATACTACTACCAGTCATCCGACGTGCTAGCGGCGCGTTGATCGGGCTCTTGCTGCTATTTTTCATCGCACTGCATCTTAGCGCATGGGCGCGCGGTCTCGATATTAGCTGCGGCTGCTTCGTCGCGGAGACGGGCGAAGCGAGCGCCGACTACCGCTGGCTTATCCTGCGTAATCTACTCCTAATGGGAGCCGTGATCTTAGTGTTCAAACAAGACCGACGAACTAATAACGAGGGACCGAGGTCATAAGAAGCCGCTTGCACCCCACCCGCGCACAAATAGTTATACCACTTATTATGTTTAAGCCTCTATCCGCAGCCTTCCTCACCCTTCCTCTGCTCGCACTCCTTCTGCCTGCAGCTGCCGAAGCGTCGATGCTTGAGTGGAATCAAACCGAGGCACGAATCGAGCTCAAACCCGACGAGGAAAAAGCACAGGCCGATTTCGTCGTGACCAACAAAGGCGACGAGACGGTGCGCATCGCTCGAGTTAAGAGCAGCTGCGGTTGCACTAGCTCGATCCTGAATCAAAAAATTATCAAGCCTGGCGAATCCGCGACGGTCACCGCCACTTTTAATAAGGGCAAACGTCAAGGGCTGAACTACAACAAGCTTGAA
>CAZIMR010000319.1:0-2072 GCA_964540215.1 uncultured Puniceicoccaceae bacterium | reverse complement strand
TTTCCGACGCTCCTTAATTTCCCTGCAGGAAATATCTTAAAGGGGCTTATTTTACAGGTCGAGTAGCGCTGTCAATTTCGGCGGCATGCTTACGGAAGGAGAGCAATTCTTTTTTAACCACAGGGAGAAGTAGATAGACTCCGATTAGGTTCGGAAAGCACATACCCAAAAGCATTCCGTCTGAGAAATCTGTGACGGCTCCAAGCGACATCGACGCGCCGAGCACGATGCAGAGGCAAAAAAGGAGTTGGTAAGAAATCTTCATTATCTGACTGTTTCCAAGCAGGCTCGCCCATGCTTGTTGCCCATAATAGGACCACGAGATCATGGTCGAAAAGGCGAATAGTGTGACTGCGACAAACAGCACATAGGGGAACCATGTAATGACGGATCCAAAGGCTTGCGAGGTGATCGCAATGCCATTGCCAGTACTCCCCAGCGCTTCCCCGTAATTACCCGTGATGACAATCACTAGGGCGGTGAGCGAACAAACCACGACAGTATCGATTAAGGGCTCTAGTAATGCGACGATTCCTTCACTCGCGGGTTTGCTAGTCTTGACTGCGGCGTGTGCAATCGGGGCCGATCCGATCCCCGCTTCATTTGAGAAAGTGCCGCGCTGAATGCCGACCAGCATGGCTCCAATCAGCCCCCCCACGTACGCATCTGGAGTGAAGGCTTGACTCACTATTAATGCAATCGCCTGTGGGATCTCGGCAAAGTGAGTGAATAAAACGAGCACTGCACCAAAAATGTAGATCATACACATTAAGGGAACGAGTTTGGATGTGACACTAGCGATACGAGTAATGCCGCCAATAATCACCACGCCAACTAAGATGGCGATGACCACTCCAAGAATCCAGTGGCGTTCGGCTAATATACTCTCACTGCCGCCGCTGATCTCAACAAATTGTGCGCATACTTGATTGATTTGGAACATGTTCCCCCCGCCGAGAGATGCACCCACGCATAAGATCGCAAATATGACTGCGAGCACTGAGCCTACAGCTCCCATTGCTTTGCCGCGTTCGGCCAAACCCTTCTTTAAGTATTTCATCGCGCCGCCGCTGACTGTGCCATTTGCATCAATATCACGATAGCGGACCCCCAATGTGCACTCGGCAAATTTTGTCGTCATGCCCACTAGGCCAATCACTACCATCCAAAATGCTGCTCCAGGGCCTCCTCTAGAGATCGCAATCGCTACGCCCGCAATGTTGCCCAATCCGACTGTGGCTGAGAGCGCCGCTGTGAGTGCTTGGAAATGAGTAATTTCACCAGGATCGGACGGTTTTGAGTATTTGCCTGAAACCGTACGTAGCGCTAAGCCGAGAAACCTAAAATTGATGAATTTGAAGTAAATTGTCAAAAAGAGCGCGGTACCCGCGAGCCAGATGAGGATGAACGGGATCTCTTGCCCAGCGAAGGTGAATGGTTTGAAAAAGATGATTTCAAAGATCTTCTCAGTCCAAGGGGCGACAGCGTTGTTGATCCTGTGGTCCAGACTCTCCTCACTGGCATGGAGGGTGCTGACTAGCAGTGGCAGAAGAGAAAGGGGACCTAGATAACTAAGTAAACGCAGCATATAGGGGATAATGGGCAGATTCGGGAGCGTAAAAATATGGATGAAAAAGCCATCAAAAGTGATGCGATTTTTCGATTACTAAAGTATGTAGTGGTTATGCGTCTTCTTTTTTAGTCTCGGCGTCCTCGTTCTTTGAAGCTTCGGTTACAGGGGCGCTGGCTTCGACTTGTTTGCTTTCTGTATGTGGACTATGCGTTGATTCATCTTCGGCATCCATCGCATTGCGAACATCATTTTCGATGTCAGATGTCGCTTTCTTGAATTCTTTAATTGATTTCCCGAAAGACTTGAAGAGCTCGGGTAGACGTTTTGCTCCGAAAAGAAGTAGGACGACTAAGAAAATCAGAATCAGTTCGGGAGCCCGGAGATTCTGTATGAATGCGAGGAGTTGAATGTTCATTGGTTACCTGTATATGTTAGTTGTCTTGGTCGAAATTACTATAGATTTTTGCTAGCTCCGTGTTTCGAGCGCTGTCAGCCGTTT
>CAZIMR010000318.1:0-2079 GCA_964540215.1 uncultured Puniceicoccaceae bacterium | reverse complement strand
GGCCTAGCATTGCTGACACGGCTGCTCGAGCTGCACTCGTCCGGCCTACCAATGGGCGACGCGATCCGCATCCTGAGCCAGCGTCTGAGTGACCCGGAACAGAAGCAACTGGCCAGCTCGATTTGGCGCGACCTAAGCGAAGGTGCAACACTGGCTGGCGCGCTAGCCCGACAGCCCAAATATTTCTCAGGCTCGATCACCTATGTGATCGAAGCGGGCGAAGCGACTGGCAACCTCAGCCCGATCCTGCGCAAGGTCATCGACTTCCTCGAAGAGAAGCAGGCGATTCGGCAAAAGATGATCACTAGTATGGCCTACCCAGGCTTCATTTGCACGGTGGCGTTTGTCGTGGTGATTATTTTCTTAACCGTGCTACTGCCACAGATTGAAAGCATGCTCGACAAGCTGGGCGGCGAAATGACTTGGAGCGCGCAACTACTAATGGATGGCTCGGCCTTTTTAATCAAATTTGGTCCGTTGCTGCTGATCGCTGGTGTGCTCGGCATTGTGGCGCTCGGTCAATGGCGCAAGACCACGAGTGGGCGACAGAAGTCCGACCAGTGGTTCTTAAAATTACCGCTGCTGGGCAAGATTTTCTACTACTCCGACCTATTCCAATCCGGCAATCTGGTCAGCACACTACTGGAGAGCGGCATCAACACCACCGAGGTGCTGCGCCTGACGGAGCGCACGATTAAAAACACCGCGCTGCGCGCGCGCTTCCACACCGCCCGCGGCCAGGTCAACGAGGGGCTCTCAATCGCTCAAGCGTTTAAGCGCAACGATTTTATGCCTGATCTGGCGATCGACATCCTGACAGTCGGCGAAAACACCGGCAACCTCGGCCACAGTATGACCGAGGTGACCAAAGGCTTTCGCAATGAGCTGACCAAGCGCCTCGGGCTACTGACCAATCTGGTGGCGTCAGGTGCGCTGATTTGCGCGTTTTTAATGGTCGCATTGATCGCGATCGGCATCGTCACCAGCGTGTTTCAGGTGAGCCAGACCTTATCGGTATAGGTGGGTGGTCGACGGCGGACGGAGAGGCACAGTCCGATCACGCAGCCCCGAAATACGGCTCCACGACCTTACGATAGAGGCCACCCACAAAAAAGCGGGGAAACGTGTCGCCACATTTCCCCGCCGATAAATTGTTAGCGCTGATCGTGCTAGTCTTTTTGCAATTTGCTTTCGGACGCGATCTCGGGGCCGCCTTGCGCGATTGCTCGACGGCGTAGGCGTAAGGCATTCAAGCGAATGAAACCGCTGGCATCGTCTGGATTGTAATCGCTATCGACGCCTTCCATAGACGCGATGTCTTCGTCATACAGCGACAGTGGCGACTTACGCCCGACGGTGGTGACGTTGCCCTTGTAGAGTTTGAGACGCACGGTGCCAGTCACGGTCTTTTGCGAATCATCGATCAGAGCCTGCAGCGCTTCACGCTCAGGCGCATACCAGAAACCATTGTAAATCAACTCTGCATAGCGAGGGATCAAGCTGTCACGCAAGTGCGCGAGCTCGCGATCCATGGTTAGGCTCTCAATATTACGGTGCGCTTGCAGCAGGATGGTGCCACCTGGAGTCTCATACACGCCACGGCTCTTCATGCCAACGAAGCGGTTTTCTACAATGTCGACACGACCGACGCCGTGCTTACCCGCAACCGCATTGAGGTGCTTCATCACTGCCGCAGGATTCATCGCGACGCCATCGACTGCCACACAGTCGCCACGCTCGAAGTCGAGCTCGATGTATTGCGCCTCATCAGGTGCATCTTCTGGATCAACCGTCAGCTTGTACATCGCCTTGTTATCCGGCGTGGTCGGGTCAAACCAAGGATCTTCCAAAATGCCGGCTTCGTACGAAATATGTAGCAGGTTGCGGTCCATCGAGTAAGGCTTCGAAGCGCTGGCCTCAACGTCGATGTTATGCTCGCGGCAGTAATCGATCATCTCGGTGCGGCCTGGGAACGCCTTACGAAAGACCTCCATGCGCCATGGGGAAATGATTTCAAGCTCCGGTGCGAGTGCGGCATAGCCGAGCTCGAAGCGCACTTGGTCGTTGCCCTTACCAGTG
>CAZIMR010000317.1:0-2084 GCA_964540215.1 uncultured Puniceicoccaceae bacterium | reverse complement strand
AGCATGTCGGCTCCGATCTCGCTGGCACGGAGCGCCGCGCAGGTGTCGGTTGAAAAGTAGGGGTTGCCAGTGCCGCCAGCAAAGATCACCACGCGACCGCGCTCAAGGTGGCGTGTGGCGCGGCGTAGGATAAAGGGTTCGGCTAGCTTATCCATCGGGATGGCGCTTTGTAGGCGCACGGTGACGTCGAGCTTTTCGAGGCAGTCCATGAAGGCCAGGCCGTTGATGACGGTGGAGAGCATGCCCATATAATCGCCGGTGGTGCGATCGACGCCGCGCATCTCTGCGCCACTGAGGCCGCGAAAAATGTTACCGCCGCCAATCACTAGGCCAACTTCGACGCCGATATCGGCGACTTTTTTGACCTCTTGGCAAATGTCCCTAAGGATTTTCGCGTCGATGGGATCGCCATCTTCGGTGTTGCGCAACACTTCGCCACTCAACTTTAATATAATACGACGATATTTCGGCTTTCGGCCAGTTTGATCTACTTCATCCATTAAAGGGGTTTTAAACGTTGTTTTTATGCGGACGTCAACCCATCGATTTGAGAATCGAGTGTAAGACAACTGTAAAAATCGCTGCACCAATTCAGGACTTGCGATTGATTTTAAAAACTATGAAAATTCTTGAAGTGAGGGCTTGACGAGTGGGCGATCATTTCTACTCTTCGCCAACTTTAAAGGCCTATGGTGTAATGGTAACACTACTGTTTTTGGTGCAGTCATTCGGGGTTCAAATCCCTGTAGGCCTACCATTTTAAAAATCCCTGCAGATTTGTTCAGCAGGGATTTTTTTATGTGCTCATTCCAAGCCGGGCCTGGATCCACTCTTTGAGCCCGTCAACCGCCTCCGAGCCTTGTGACAGCACGAGGTAAATAATATAGCTGTAAAGCACTACCGCGACGCAACCGACTGCGAATGCCCCGATCGCGAGCATGCCGTCCTCTTCGGATAGGCCAACGCCGATCAAGAAGATGACCATGGCCGGAAGGGTATTGGTCAATGGGACCGGCAGCATCATCAGGCAGGCCATGATTAAAATGACTATGGCAAGGCTAGATTGCCCGAGTGAGGCCCGTATCCATTGCTGCCGAGGGCGAATAAGGTGCTCGACGGCGTGCAGAAATTTAGTCGCTGCGCCGCTCATTTTATTGGCCAGTGTCGGTTTTATGCGGATGCGCTGCAGGCGTGCAGGCAGCCATACAGTGTGGCGGCCCATGAGCATTTGTAGCGCGATCAGTGCGATGACGATACCAAACGGCGTGCTGTAGCCAGGGGCGGGCACTGGTAAGGCGCTGGGGAGTGACAGCAGCACCAATAGGAGGCCAAAGCCTTTTTCGCCAACAGCGTCGGTTAACTCGCCGATTGAGGGGCCGTTTTGATGCTCACTGGCGAGGGCGTCTTCGAGTGTTTCGGCCAGCGATGTGTGCGTGGTGGTGTCAGTTTGCATATTGCACTTCATGGATTCTGGACAAAGGCTATCAAACAGTATCCGTTAAAGGTCAAAACAATCTGCTGAAAGTATGAAAGATCCGGTGAAAAAAAAGCGACTTAGACGCTGCGCTCTGTATGGCGGCGCGTTTGATCCAGTGCATCGTGCCCATCTGCAGGTGGCGCGTTATTCGCTGGAACAGGCGCAGCTGGATCGAGTGGTCTTTATTCCGGCAGCGCAGTCGCCGTTAAAGGCGCACACACCGCTCACAGACCCAGCTGCGCGCTTACAAATGCTCTCACTTGCGCTGCAGGGCGAGGCGCTCTTCGAGCTGGACGAGTCTGAAATAGAGCGGGGTGGGCTGAGTTATACGATTGATACGGTTCGCCATTTTTCTGAAGGCCATCCTGATACTGAGCTATATTGGATTGTCGGTGCGGATCAATTTGAACAATTGGATCGCTGGTATCAAATCGAGGAGTTGGCCGAGCGGGTGACCTTTTTAGTGTTAGCGAGAGCAGGATCACATTTGGAGCCCCCCACATTGATCCCCAATTTACGCTATCAATTGATCAAGGCACCGCTGATGAGTGTCAGCTCGAGTGGGATCCGCTTGCGCTGCCGAGAGGGTCATTCGTTACAAGGTTTA
>CAZIMR010000316.1:0-2122 GCA_964540215.1 uncultured Puniceicoccaceae bacterium | reverse complement strand
CACAATCTGCAGCAGTGCATCATGCCCAAAGGTCAACGGGCTACGTGTATCTGCATAACGCGCAAAAGTGATCAGCCCCAATAAATCTTCGCCGCGGCCGTCCAGCGAGTCACCATCGCCAGCAATAAATTTTTCGACCATCTCCTTCGCCACCTCCATGCGGCTGCGATCCTTGCCATTCAAATCGCGCACGTTCATATCCATACTACTTGATACATCGATCAGTAATTGAATCGCGATGCCCTCAGAGACATCCACACTGTACGTTGAGCCTGCCTGAGGGCGTGCCAACGCCAGTAACAATAAGACCACGGTGATGCGGCGCAAAAACACAGGAATCCACAAATAGCGCGCCCGGCCAGCATCCGTATTAGACCACAGTCTGAGCGAAGCCACCTGCATTGAGGTACGACGTAGACGGCCGCGTAGCAACCACAGTACTAGCGGAATCAATAGCAGCAGCCATGGATAGAGAAAGCTCATCGTTGGACCTCCTGCCGAAGTAGCTGTAATAGTACCACCGGATCCAAACGATTCGCATAGACTGCAGCTTCCAAGTGCTCCCTCAAAGTCGGCGAGAGTGAAAGTTCGGAGCGCTCAAGCAGTTGGTTAATCAGCTCCGTGGTATCTTCACCCGCTTCCACAGCTATCCTCAAATCACTTAATCCTACTGCCGTACTAACAGTTCTCTCAGGTTTCGAATTTGCCACTTTCAAGCGTAACCAGAGCACCGTTAAGACCACAAAGAAGACCCAAATTAGGATGCGCTTAATACCCGAAGTCTGAGTTTGTACGGCAGCTTCCTCGCTCAATTCGGCTACTGCCAAAGACGTATCTTCCGCCGCATACGACGCGACACTAAACAAGACCGGCGGCAGTGCGACGTCCGCCGCAACGCCACCTTGCGCAACGCTCGCAGTGATCCCGTCCAACTTAAAATCACCGGCACTCATCGGCTGCAACTGCAACAAGATACGCTGCTGATACGCGCCGTCAGTGTAGCGTACAGGTTCACGGGTATAGGCCACAAAGTGCAACTGCGCATTAGCAGGCATATGCAATTCAAACTCGGCATAGTCGGGCCCGCACATTTCAGCTTCGAATTCGAGCACATCGCCGGGTAAATATTCGCCCTCGGCTAATCGCAATGCAATCTCTGGTGCGACGTCCGCGAGGGCAAATAGTGGCAGCAACCACCCACACAAAACTAGTATGAAACGTTCCATGGTTTAGCCTCCGGCTTGATTGGCTTGGCGACTCTGCCGCGCATGGAAAAATCCAGCCAGCGCTTGGACGCAATCGCCCCCCACTTCTAGATCCAATAAGTTTACGCCCGATTCCAGCATCGTTTGTTTGAGACGCGCGCTGTGCGCAGATTCGCCGCGATCGCCACGCCCAAGAGCGACTATTCGTTGTTCATCCGATTCCGAATCCTGCATTCGCACCAGACCCGACACCTGCGGATCTAGTAAATGCGGGTCACTGAGGTGGATCGCATTGATGTCGTGGCGAAAAGCTAAAGCCTGGAGCTCTTGCACATAGTCGTCGGTCATAAAGTCGGACACCACAAACGCGATCGAATGCTTGCGCGCCATCAGGCCGAATCGACCGAGCATTTTGCTAAAATCAGTGCCCCGTCCCTGAGGCTTGAAGTGCATCAACTCATCCATGATCCGCATCGCGTGGCTACGCCCCTTGCTCGGCGGCACAATTTGCTCAATACGATCCGAAAATAAAATCAGGCCGATGCGGTCGTGGTTTTTAACCGCCGCCAAGGTCAGCAACGCACAGACCTCGACCATGGTCTTGCGCTTGCGGCCATTGGTATCGTGCAACATCGAAGCCGACACATCGACCAATAGGTAAATGAATTGCTCACGCTCCTCAATGTAGCGTTTAATGTGTGGTTCCCCCGTGCGCGCGGTGACCTTCCAGTCCATCGCACGCACATCGTCGCCGGGTTGATATGGACGCACGTCCTCAAACTCGACACCTCTCCCCCGAAACACAGACCGATAC
This sequence comes from uncultured Puniceicoccaceae bacterium, assembly GCA_964540215.1. Classification (GTDB taxonomy): domain Bacteria; phylum Verrucomicrobiota; class Verrucomicrobiia; order Opitutales; family Coraliomargaritaceae; genus Lentimonas. Next base: position 103 of record CAZIMR010000316.1, on the reverse strand, counting down.
TCACCCGCAAGTAAGTGTTCCACCGGACGGCGGCACTTCAGCTCGAGTAAATTCAGCTGACTTTCTAGTTCATTAAGCACGGCAGTCGTTTATGCAGAGACAG
>CAZIMR010000315.1:0-2135 GCA_964540215.1 uncultured Puniceicoccaceae bacterium | reverse complement strand
ATTTTGGGACCGAATATACCGACCTAATCAACTCAATCGCAGTGGTTGCAGATACTAAGGCCGCGATCGAGCTAATCAATGCCAACGGCTCCGGTCACAGCGATGCAATCATTACCGAAGACGCCGATGCCGCACGTCTCTTCCTTGCCGGTGTCGACGCGTCCACCGTCTATCATAACGCTTCGACCCGTTTCACTGATGGCTTCGAATTCGGCCTCGGTGCCGAGATTGGCATCTCAACTGATCGCCTGCATGCCCGCGGGCCTATGGGACTCAACGAGCTGTGCACTTATAAATACGTGATCCACGGACAAGGCGAAATCAGGTAAGCACGCTGAAACGAGATCGGATCACACATACGTACGGTCCGAAACGCAGGAGCTACACCTTTGGATCCATAAACGGGCTGCTCGGCTTCGACTCGTCCTCAGCCATCTTCTGTTCTGTTTTCAGACGAAGTTGACCGCAGGCAGCATTGATATCGTGGCCCTTTTCGCGACGGATTGTGACCGAGACACCGCTCTGACGCAGCACATCGACAAACGCATCCTGGCGACGCACGCTTGGGCGCTGCCACTCCAGTCCCTCCACCTTGTTGTAAGGGATGCAATTCACGTGTGCATGTAGATCGCGTGCGATTTTGGTTAACGCCTTGGCCTGATCGAGGCTGTCATTGACGTCCTTGATCATAATAAACTCCAAGGTTAACATTCGGCCATGCTTCTGTTGAAAGGCCTTCACCGCCGGCAACAGTACTTCCAACGGATACTTTTTATTGATCGGCATGATCTGTTCTCGCACCTCATTAGTCGCACCGTGCAACGAAATCGCCAGTCGTACGGGCACACTTTCATCTGCCAGCTTCTGAATCTGTGGCGCGAGGCCTGAAGTCGAAACCGTGATACGACGGGCACCGAAATTGAGGCCCCAATCTGCATTTAAAATCTTAATGGTCTGAACCAATGTCTCATAGTTCGCCAGCGGTTCACCCATACCCATGAACACAATGTTATCAAACGAGGCGATCTCTTCCTTGGCCCGCTTGGTGTGCGCATCCTCACGACGGCAAATATGCATCAACTGCGACACCACCTCCGCCGCCATCAAATTACGCTTAAAACCTGCCAGCCCTGATGCGCAAAACTTACAGCCATAGGCGCAGCCGACCTGAATCGACACACATACCGTCTTGCGCGAAGTCTCCTGCCCCACTCCCGTCTGCGGCGCTCGGATCAACACCGTCTCGATCAAGGACTTGTCTTCCAACTCCAGCAATAGCTTCTGAGTGACATCGTCCGAGCGCTTATCAATCAACGAAGAGGTCGGATATAAAATATAGTGAGTATCCAGCCACACACGAAAGGCCTTCGGCAAGTTGCTCATCGCATCCCACTGATCGACCCGCTTCTTATAGAGCCACTCCATGACCTGCTTCGCACGAAAGCTCGGGAAGCCTGCCGCTTCGACGCTCGCGATCAGGCTTTCTAGAGTTTCGCCAAATAGGCTCGGTTTTTGCGGTGTAAATTTCACGATCGCGACGTTGCACGGATTTCTAAGAATCTCCAACGAAATCTGCCTGCTAAGGGTTCGAGATTGCAAAAATAAAAATAACTCGCAAAATAAGTGAACAAATGACCACATTTAATCGAATAACACGTCGAATCAAAGACATGGTCGTCAGCGAGCGACCGCAAGAGCGGCTGGCCAAGCACGGCGCCAAGGCGCTCAGTGACAGTGAAATCCTCGCGATGATTTTACGCAGCGGTCCGGTCGGCATTGACGTGCTCACCATGTCTAGCGATCTGCTCACGACCGCAGGCTCACTCACCAATCTACTGCGCTGGACGGCCGCCGACTTCAAAAGGATTAAGGGGATCGGTAACGTTAAATCACTCCAATTGATGGCAGTCATGGATTTTGCTCGCCGTATTTTACAGGAAGACGATTCGGTCGAAACAATTTTTGATAGACCAGAAGTCGTGGCAAACCACTTTCGCACTCTGATCGCAGGCGCAGAGGTCGAGCATTTTTGGACACTCTGCTTGGACCGCAAAAATCGCCTAATTCAACGTATCGAAGTGACCGTAGGAACGGCGTCTTCTTGTCTCGTGCACCCCAGAGAAGTATTCAAAGAA
>CAZIMR010000314.1:0-2139 GCA_964540215.1 uncultured Puniceicoccaceae bacterium | reverse complement strand
ATAGCGAAACCCGACGCCTTGGACGTGGCCTTCGAACCAACAATTCATACGGAAAACACTTGAAGTCATACTTAGAAAATCGGGTAGAGCGTGCAGGATTGGCACAACGGTTGCATTAAAATCTTATCATATATGCCTGCCTTCGCAGTTCAATCAAAGCAAAATCAGCTCAAACTGAAAAGGGAGTTGATTTTTGAAATCAGAAATACAGATTCAGTGACATCGGATCTGATCCGAAAACTATGAGCGATCCAAATTTTGAGCATTCCGACGGCAATTGGGACGAAACACCCAGCGAGCCGCATTGGAATGAATACCAATGGCGAAAGTATCTAAAAGGTTCAGACCAAGATACCGACAAGTTTCTTTCGATCTACAACACACTCAAGCACAAGTCCAACCACCTCGATGAAGTGGCCATGCAGATGGGCTGGGATGCTGAAGATATTTCGTTGACCGACGAATTTAGCGCGCCGGAGTCCACAGACGAAGCCGAGGCGCGGTCCGATGCCATCGACAATGCTCCTTACACCCTGCATCGCCACCCTGTGATTGTAGTGACCCGCGCCCTGTACCGCTACCTGCACCAAAGCTGGGAACACTACATGGCGCACAGCCAGAATTATCTCTCGCCACAACTCTGCTGGAACTATGCCAACAGCCTGCATCAGGCTGAAATGAACGTCTTATTATCCATTCAAGCCATCGACCTTGGTGATTTCGGCCTGACTATTTGCCATCTAAAGAATAGCTTGAGTGCACTCAATCAAACTTTAGCCGTACTTGACCAAGTGACACATCCGGACCCGGAATTCCTCGCCAGCTTTCGCAAGGAAAACCAAATCCGTATATTTGACCTGCGCGAAATGTGGATCCGCGTGATGAGCGACTGCCGGATTGAGTGCAAGCGGCGCCCTCGCGGAGACCAGGACTAATCCTTAATTTTCTCTAATAGCGATGAGTAACATACGCCGTTTCTTCGGTTGGCTTGTGCGTTCAGAACCTGCTCGCCAGGCTGCACGTTCACAGCTCAAAGCCGCTAAACGCGGGGATCGAGAGCAATATCTAGCACTGGCCTCCAATTATATTGATTTGGCGCAGACATTTTTTGGCTGCTCTTTTGCCGAACCGACCGAGCTGCGCGTCGCGCGCGTCACGCAACTATTCAATGAGCTGTGGCAAAACCTGCCCTATTCAGAGCGCCTCTCTGACTTCGAGTATATGCTCGCTCGAGCCTTGATCGAAAGTACCTCTGAGCAAGGCCTTACGACCTCAACAGAAGCACTTGTCATCAAGCTGCGCATGCTAAGCCCAGAGTCCCGCTTCGCATTTCTTGCCTACGCTTTTGGTAACTGGCCGACCCGCTGGATCGCCCTCATCATGCGCATCAAGCAACCGGCCTTGCACCGCCTGCTCTCCGAAGCACGTTGCGAACTCTGCAGTATTAGCTGGGAATCACTCGCGAGCGGAGAGCGAGATTGCCTCGAAGCGATCAGCGCCAAACTGGGCACCTGCCCAAACATTCGCGCCAACAAATCGCTCTTTAAACGCAGCAGCGCTCATCCGCGCGTCAAAGAGATCAAAGCCCTCTGGCTAGAGCTCAGTTCGGAACTCGTCGAAGTACGCATGCGCTATGTGCTCAATCAAGGCGACCGCGAACAATTACTCTCGAATATACTCGACGCAATTGCCGACAGCTCGATGCAGCGCCCCGCGCTCGTCGACCGCATGGTCAACACCGTGCATTTCTCACGTCACTCGAAAATTAAGGTCTCGTAAAAGTTACAATGTTTCCAACAACCCGATATATCTCTGCACTGCTTTCCCTGATCTATATCAGTGCCAATACCCAATTGCAGGCCGACATCGTGGCTGGACCCATGCTCGGCCATATCGACATGCGAGAAGCCACCATCTGGGTGCAAACCGACGCCCCGACTAAAATCCGCGTCGCCTACGCCGAGCAAGGGCAATCCAATGCGCTGCACTGGAGCGATGCCGTCCAGACCAGCAACGCCCTGAATAACACCGCGACCTTCACACTCGACGCAGTCGAGCCCGGCAAGAATTACAACTACCGCATCGAGCTCGACGGCAAGCTCACCGAGGACCAAAACACCTTTAAGACGCCGACCAACT
>CAZIMR010000313.1:0-2145 GCA_964540215.1 uncultured Puniceicoccaceae bacterium | reverse complement strand
TTAAACATCAACAATTGGAGAGTTTCCAATCAACTTTTTCGACGACCCTTATGATGTTGGCGCTGGCATTGTTGATGGCATTGGAACTAAGGAGCCGACTGGGAAGATTGCTGCTGCATATTTAAACGATGTGTGCGAGATCTATGCCACTGTATTCAAGGTGCGTGTCAAAGCCGTGCAATTTGACAACGCCACGATTTTTCTGTGCGCTGAGGTGACCGCTGTGCTCGTTAAGTGGAACGTCACTCGACATCAAACGGTAGAGTACATGCACTGGCAGTTGAGGATCGAGAGAGACTGGCGATGGATGCAGCACGACGCTGCGACGATGTGCGCATTCGCACAGCTGAGCAAAGGATATTATATCCATGCTTGCTTGCACTCACTCGATCTGCGATCTCGATTGCTTCCTAAGATTGGTGAGACGAAAAGTATGTATGAGTTGGCTACAGGCATCAAAACGGACCAATCTTCGTTCAGGATATTTGGTTCCAAAATGTATGGCACATTGCTCCCTGAGAAGCGCAAGCAGATGGGCTTGGACAAGGCTGACGCGCGCGCGATTCATGGCGTGTACATTGGCAACTGCCGCGAGCAGCCGTCGTGGAAGCTTGTGACGCCGGGAAAGATTCACACTTTCGGCGCCGGCGTGATCGACGAGGTTTCGACTTTGGCAAAAGCGCCCAAGGCAGGTGAAGCGGATGAGAGCTATGTTGCTCTGAGTGGCTCGCAGGTGCGCAATGGCAAGGATGTGTTCACGTACGAGGGCGCGCTCGTCGAGACTCTGCCTAAGGAGCTTGGTGTGCCGTCGACAGGAGCTCGCGTGCCCGACGTGGTTGTGCCAGCATTAACGCTTGCTCAGGCAAGGCCTAGGCGCAATGGGCAACTTTTGGCTACAGCGGCACAATCTCAAGTTGCCGTTGCCAGTGCCCCACCACGCCTGCAAGCAGCAGTGGTTGCGAGCGAGTTGGCGACACCAGCTGCGCATGCACCTGCGCGAGTGCAGGTGATCATCCCTCAAGAGGTTTGGCCAAGGTACAAATGCGCTGAGAATGATGGCGTAGGTTGGTCAGCTGAGGTGGTGAGTGAGAAGCTGGGGCGGGTAACCGTCCGGTTCATCAAAGCGAGGACTGCGTCTGGGGCAGAGTGGTCGCATCACGAGCTTCGATCAGAGGCAGTCATACGCTTGGGCAGCGATGGTAAGCCTGTCGATGACACTGGCGACGTGGCGACCAGGTTGGCGCTGCAGTCGCACGCCTTGGCTATTGGCGAGTTGGCTGTGCCAGCAGAGCTTGCTCTGTTGGCACCTTTCCCAGCGGCAACGGAGGATGAAGTCACAGCGTGCTCGCTCGAGTACGCGTGTGTCGATCCTGTCTTCCACTACGACATGATGACGCTGGCGCACCGCGCTGGTAATGCGCCAGAGATGGCGAAAGTCATGGTCATGGTGAAGGGCATTCCGACGTGGTGGCCGCTTCCGAAAACATGGAACCAGGCGAAGAACATGCCCAACAGCGAGCGTTGGAAGTCAGCGATGCAGGCATTTGTCGACAAGACAAGCGGCGTTGATGGCTTTAAGCCGGTGCCGAAAGCGACAACGAAAGGGAAACCAAAAGCGCGCTTGAGTTGGGTCTTCAAATATGGCGAGGGTCCTGACGGCATGCCCGTGGAAAGGGCGCGCCTCGTCTACAATTACGCATCGGATAACGGTGAGGTCTTCCAGGAGCTGTCATATTCGAATGTGACGAAGCCGCTCCACTGGAAGGCGTTCATCCACGCGTCGTTGGTGGATGGGGCGACGATCTATCGTCGAGACGTGGTGAATGCTCATCAGAGCGTGCGCAGGGGGCCCGATTTGGAACCATGCTACACCTTTGGCATCCCTGGCATCAGCATGCTGGATGAGAGCGGTTGCGAATGCGATATTATGTGGTTCAATTATTTGAACGGCATGCCTCCTGTTGGGGCCGCGTTCTCGAGCGATCTTGCTGCCCATTTGAGTGGGTTCTCGATGAGGCCGATAGTCACAGACGACTACGTGTATGTGCGCTTTGATGATTTGGCGAATGTAGGGACTGATTACTGCAAAGCGTGTCTGATAGTTGATGACATGCTTGTTGCGGTGAAAGGGAAGGTAACGATCGA
>CAZIMR010000312.1:0-2156 GCA_964540215.1 uncultured Puniceicoccaceae bacterium | reverse complement strand
ACCATCATCACCGCAGCGACAATACTCACAGAACTAATCCAAACAGGAATCGGGCCACCGATCAACTGTACCATACCAGTCCAACTGCCAAGCAGCGCTAAAGACACAAACCCGAGCAAGGCCAGCGCATAAGAATGAATCGGACGACCAATCACCTTCGGAATCACATAATACGCGGTCGCCAAAGCCATCGGCGTGAGCCACAAGTTCTGGAAACTATACGCAAACCAGCTACTAGTGATCGACTGGAGGACGCCGCGCGCAGGGAACCAGACGACCATGAACTCAGCGATCATGTAGATCCACGGAAACCAGAAAAACGCAGCGAGGATGTACCATTGCGAGACGTACACACCCTGCCCTTGACGGGCACGGAAAGCCAGAATACCCCAAGCGCCGATTAGCGCGTAAGAAATCAACAGCAGCGGTGTCGCATAACCAGGGATTTCCAAGAACTCAGCCGCAGTCAAATCGCCTGCAAGAATACCAAGGATACCGATCTTTAGGCCAAAATTCCAAAATAAGCCTGCAACTATCAACATACCGCCGCTACGGATTGGTGCCAATGACAAGCGAGCCATAATCCAAAGCCCGATTGCGAAGATCACATTGCAACCCCAGCCAAACAGCATCGCGTTGGTCGCAGCGGGATAGAGACGGCCGTAAGTAACAAACTCGCAACCAGCCATGAAGCTAGGCTGGTGCAATTGCAAGGCAGTGATCAGCGTCAAGCCGGTACCGACGATGAGCCAGTGGATCGCGGCGATGACGAAGAATAGCGCCGGAAACCGGATGGACGCATCGATCTCACTCAGTACGGTGCGCACACAGGCGACCGTGGAAGTGGATTGAGAGGTGGACTGGGGAGCGTTGCTCATTAAGAATGAATACTTCGAGTGATTAATTCGCTGCCCGGTAGGCGGCGACGGTCGAATCCATCGCATCCGCAATGGGAATACGAACGGTACCGGCCTCTGCGTCGATGACTTCGAAACCGACGAGCTTTGCTGCACCTGCGGCGCGTGCTTGGTCTGCCTTGGCTTGGCGCTCCTCATTAACTGCCTGATCAATCGGAGCCGGACGGCTAGGCAAGTAAGCGACAAAAAGGATCGCGGCGAATGCTAAGATTGCGCCAACGATACCGACGAGTGAGAGCAGGCGATTGCTTGGTGATAATTCTGGTTGAGACATCTTAAATTACTCAGAGTAGTTGATGGAAATTGCGATATTCGGGTCACGAATAGGAATCGGCTCGGCTTTTTTGGTGCTGCGGCAGAATGCATAGATGCAAATGCCACCGATACCAACCAGCGATGCGATATCCACCCAGTTGATCGAGAACTGGCGAACCAAGTAACCCGCTGCGTGAGCGTCTGGGTTGACGAGCTTACCGGGAATGATATTCCAGTAGAGGTCGAGCAGGTGAAACGTTAGAATCCAAACAGAGATGGCAACGCTGCGCCAAACCACGGTCTTGGTCTTATACCACAGTAGGCAGAGGAACGGCGTCAAAAAATGACCAAAGATCAAGCCCATGCTCACCCACCACCAAGAATTGGTAGTACCATCGAAGTTCATTTCGCGCAGATTATACCAGAAGGTTTCTTCCGGGATATTCGCACTGTAGATCAAGAAATACTGAGAGAAACTAATGTAGGCCCAGAAAATGGTGAACGTCAGCATCAAGCAGCCCAGATCGTAACGGTGCGCCTGTTTTAAAATCCCCTTCAGGTAGCCCTTCGATGCAAGCACTACTGTCAAGATGACTAGGATGGCGAGTGCAGCACGCATACATGCGGCAAAGAACCACACACCATACATGGTCGAGAACCAGTGGTACTCGAGGGATTTGAACCAATCAATCGCGCCGAGTGTCATTGCCACCGCACAGATGAAGAGTCCAACTGAAGACAGCGAATGTGCTTTTGTGGTGTTCTTGATATCGCCAGTCTTATCGGTATCGAACGACCACTTGCGCAGCAGACTCGTGATGAGAATGAACACGCCAAAGATGGCGAAAACTCGGACGACAAAGAAATTAATATTCAGGTAAGGCTGCTTCCAGGTGTAGATCGCGTCTTCAGCGACAGTGCCATGCCCCGGCAGTTCATTGAGTCCACTCATCCATTTCCAAAGCAGACCTGGATTCTCGTGAA
>CAZIMR010000311.1:0-2160 GCA_964540215.1 uncultured Puniceicoccaceae bacterium | reverse complement strand
CGTGGGTCAAGGAACATCGCGGTCGTAATTGAGAGGGTTCAAGGGAATGAGCACCGAGACTTCTTGCAGGCTCAGTAACCGTTCGTCCAATTGCACGGTACCCGCTTGGAAGATGCCAGTGCTGCCTGGTTCGAGCCAACTGACTCTGCCGATCATGAGCCCCGGCGGAAAGGTGCCGCCTAAGCGCGTGGAGACGAGTCGGAGTGGGTCTTGTGTGTTGGCGATCAGGTCTTGTGGCGCATCTCGCACTTCACCAGCGGGGCTGCCGAAGCCGCTTTGCGGTACGCCTTGGTAGACGACCGGGCGGATGTCCCCTTCGAAACTGCCGGCCATGCGAAAGTTTGGGCTGGTGATGAGTTCGATGCGACTGGTGAACGCATTGACTTCGACCACACGGCCGACGACGCCTCCAGCAAAAATCACCGCCGCACCTTCGGTGATGCCATAGTCCTTGCCCTTACGGATAACAAGCTGTTGCCACCATGCGTTGAGGTCACGGCGGATCACACGTGCGACTTCGTAGCGGAATTCGCGCCGACTCGGGATGTCGAGAATTGACTCGAGGCGCATGACTTCAGTTTCAAGCGTCTTGTTGCGCTGGTCTAGCAATTGGTAAAAAGCTTTTTGCCTTGCGAGTGCTTGGCCTGCTTCAATTAGCTCAATTTTTGAATGGCTACGCCGTGCCCAGAAGCTTTCGAGGTCATCTAAATAGGAGGCCACGATCCAAGCGGGTGCTTGAAATTCGGTAAAGCTGAGCCGCACAAATGGCAGGAACGACTTGGAAAGGGTCGGCACGACCCACCAAGCAACGAAAAAGACGCCTAAGGCGACGATCGGCTTGAACTTATCGAGGCGGAATTTCGCCACGTGCAGCGCTTATTTCGGGTTCCCAGTGAGGTCTTTCAATAGAAAGGCCAATTCCTCCAGCACCAAACCGGTGCCGTTTGCGACTGCGCTGAGTGGGTCATCCGCAATAATAACCGGTAGACCCGTCGCATCGCTTAGCAACTGGTCGAGGCCACGAATCAACGCACCGCCTCCAGCGAGGACGAATCCACGGTCGATGAGGTCTGCAGAAAGTTCTGGTGGGCAGCGTTCCAGCGCATTGCGAACCATCTCGACGATCGATGTCATGGTATCAGCGAGGGCGTCTCGGATTTCGGTGGATGAAATAGTGATCGTTTTCGGCAGGCCAGCGACCGAATCGCGACCGCGTACATCCATCGACACTTCTTCATCGAGCGGGAAAGCGGTGCCAACACGGATTTTGATCTCTTCGGCAGTGCGCTCACCAATCATCAAATTGTAGGCGCGCTTCATGTAATTGATGATCGCGTTATCGATTTCATCGCCACCGACGCGAATACTTTTGGTATAGACCACACCTGCGAGGGAGATGATCGCCACTTCGGTGGTGCCACCGCCGATGTCGACAATCATATTCGCCGCTGGCTCGTCAATCGGAAGGCCCACGCCAATCGCAGCGGCCATCGGTTCAGCGAGCAGGACGACGTCGCGCGCGCCGGCACGAATCGCGGAATCTTTAACGGCGCGGCGCTCGACTTCGGTGATTCCCGAGGGAACAGCGACGACGATCCGCGGTGCGACAAAAGTTTTAGTTCGGTTAACTTTCTTGATGAAATACCGAAGCATCGCTTCGGTGATTTCGAAATCGGCGATCACGCCGTCCTTCATCGGACGGATTGCGGTAATGTTGCCTGGCGTGCGGCCGAGCATTTTTTTCGCGTCCGAACCGACGGCACAGACTTTCTTGGTCGACGTGTAGATCGCTACTACACTGGGCTCGCGCAGGACAATGCCCTTGTCTTTTGCAAACACGAGTGTGTTTGCAGTGCCTAGATCGATGCCGATGTCGTTGGAGAGAAAGCCGAACACGTGTTTAAGATTTTTAAGTGCAGTGACCTCCGAGTGCGGAAGTCTATGAAGTTTTTCACGCGGAAGGTTCTGAATGTCAAATAATTACCACCTTATATGGCTGCACGTTCCATGTTTTAGCGCAGCAAGCCAATACTCGACGCGGTGTTTGAGCATAATTAGGTGGCGCTTTCGGGTCGGCTTGCGTTGCGCTGAGAAGCGACACATTCTAATATTTGCCTGTCTGTTTCCGTTTTGACCGATGCTATGCAGGCTCAAGCGTGT
>CAZIMR010000310.1:0-2161 GCA_964540215.1 uncultured Puniceicoccaceae bacterium | reverse complement strand
CAGGCTGCGTCCAACGTAATTTACGCCAAGCGCTGTTCGCCATTATGTCGAAGGCAGCGTCACGCCCGAGGATGGAGGAACTAGGCACATTGCCAACCGTGGCAGCTAAGGCTTTCACTTCTTTGGTTTCTTGCTCAGCTTCAGCTAGGCGTGTTTCAAGCTCAACCATGCGTGCTTCTGAAATGCGCTTTGCTTGCGGAGCTGTTTCCGCCGTAGCGAGACGGGCTTCCATCGCAATCAACCGCGCTTCTAACTGCGCCATACGATCGGTTGCTACATCCGCATCAGCTGCTACATCCGCAGCATAGATTGGAGTAAATAGAACTGTCGCAACAATCGCAACAGCACAGGCATTAAGTGAAGTAATACGCATATATTTCGGCTTAATAAGGCTTTTTTTACATCAATATGCAAGCCAAAAAAAATAACCATTTACCTCAGCGGCCGCCACATCTATTCATAAACAAAGGCCGAACGCCGTATCCAAGACTAAACTACACCACCATTACTATGAATACAGCCCACAAATATAGACTGCTCGGCTCGATACTCGCGCTCAGCGCCGTGCTCCTCGGCGCATTTGGCGCGCATGCCCTCAAGCAAACACTTAGCGCACACGATTCGATCCAAACCTGGGAAGCTGCGGTGCGCTACCAAATGTGGCACGCGCTGGGCCTCATCCTTCTATCACTTGTCTGCGAACGGCAGCACCTGCCCAAAGTGACTGGCCCCTGCTTCGTAATCGGCACGCTGCTCTTCTCTGGCTCACTTTATGCACTGGCACTCGACGGGCCAAAGTGGCTCGGCCCCATCACACCGCTCGGTGGGCTATGCCTGATCGCCGGATGGACGCTGCTGACTTATTCGAGCCTCAAAAATAAGGCACTGTAAGCGGCACCATGCGCGGACGTCGAAACGACATCCGACGCATTGAGAGCAACCCGAAGCAGCGTTTTTTGACCCTAACATGTGCGCTTAATTTAAAAATCCACTCACCGCGTCTTGCCAAAACCACACGACTGCGCATCAATCTCGGCATGGCATATGAACACACCTCCAAGCGACGCATTGAATTCTCCGAAACTGACATGGCTGGCCTTGTGCATTTTTCGAATTTCTTTAAATACATGGAAACTGCAGAACGCGACTTTTTCGAGGCCGCCGGCGTAGACCTAATCAATACAGAGCCTGGCGAACTAGTCGGTTGGCCGCGCGCACGCGCTGAGTGCAAATTCACCGCGCCGCTGCGCTTCGGTGACAGCATTGACATCCACCTCGCTGTCAAAGCGGTCAAAGATCGCTCAATCGACTATCAATTCCGCATTTTTCGTAACAATGCAGATGGTAGCCGCACCCAAACCGCCAAAGCGCACCTGACGACCATTCTGACTAAGCTCGTCGAAAATGGCGAGCTGCAGTCAGTCGAGATCCCAGAACATGTGCGGGCGCGCATCACCGCAGCCCCAGCCGCCGTACTCGCCCGCCCCGGCAGCGTCTAAGTAATTGTAGCAAACCACTCACAACCAACACCGAGCCACCTTCCTACTCGTCCATGAAACCGCACGCTCTCGTCACCAACGACGATGGAATCGAGTCCATCTTCCTGCATCGCCTCGTCGATGCGCTGCTGCCTAATTTCACAGTGAGCGTCGCCGCGCCTGCCTTTGAGCAAAGCTGGATTGGTCGAGCCGTCACCCGGCATGGCGAGATCGAAGTCACCCAAAGCCCGTCTCTCTTTCCAACAGGCGTCGAGGCATGGGCGATCAGCGGCACGCCGAGCGACTGCGTCAACATCGCACTCGGCAACCTACTGCCGCAACCACCCGACATTGTCCTGTCTGGCATCAACATCGGCTTCAACACCACCGAGGCGCTAATCCTCAGTTCGGGAACGGTGGCTGGCGCGATCGAAGGCGCACTGTGGAATCTGCCCGCGATTGCCTTTAGTCAATGCGTGCCGAATCATTTGTTTGCCAACATCCAACAAAACCACGGCCAGACCGAGGGCGCCTTCACCGATTCTCTGACCGCCGCCGCCGCGCATGCCCGACGCATCGCGCTGGAAACACTCAAGCAGCCACCAGCCAAGGGCACGGTAGTAAACATTAACTTCCCGGCCCACACAAATACTGACAGCCCAACCGAGCAAACCGTACCCGCC
>CAZIMR010000309.1:0-2181 GCA_964540215.1 uncultured Puniceicoccaceae bacterium | reverse complement strand
TAAAGGTGCTCATGGATTCGGCTGCGCCCACAGTGATTCTTTATTCCAAGTCACACCACCGAGCGGGGTGGGATCGATATTCTGCCAGCGATTGCGATAGCCGAAAAAGTCCTTCGGGCTGACTAAAAAGATGAGCGGCTGTTGCTCGGCTAGAATTTCCTGCACTTCGGAAAAATACTTCTTCCGCACCTCCACATCCGTATGCCGGCCAATTTCAAGCATCAGCGCATCAATGCGCGCTTCCCAATCAGTCGCAGGCTCAACCTGTTGCGGATACCATTGATGTAAGCGCCCACCACTCATTAATATATCTTTGCCCGCATAAGGATCTGGCGCACCACCACCCAGACCAAGCATACACGCCTCATAACTAAATGAATCTGATGTCTTATTGATGATTGAATTAAAATCCAAGAACTGCAGTTCGACGTCGATACCAAGCGCTGCCATGTTCTCCTTAAACACCGTCGCCATCTCGACACGTAGTCCATTACTCGAGTTCGTCATCAATGAAAACTCGATTGGATTACCAAGCGGATCCTTCAACTGACCCGCCTCTAAAGTGAATCCCATTTCAGCAAATAACTGTTGTGAGGTCGCCGGCGAGTAAGAGTATTTTCGAATTTCATCGTTGTACCACAATTTGCGTTTAGGCGATACGTAGCCATGCAAAATATCGGCACGATTAAAATACACCCCACGAACAATACCTTCGCGATTGATACCATGCGAAACCGCTTGGCGGAAACGTTTATCCGAAAACCACTCGAATTTATAAGGCTCTACATACGCAACGCCGTCAGCATCCTTACCAGGATTTAAATTAAACCAAATAAAGTTCGTCTGACTCGAAGGCCCCATGTCGAGCACGGTATAATCGAAGCGTTCCTCTCCCCGCTTCACCCAAGCCACATTATCGGGACCAATTGATTCAAAATCCGTCAAGCCCTGCGCAAAGGCAACATTACTACTATTCTGATCCTGCACAATCTTGGTAATTACTCGCGCCACATAGGGCAGACGCTGGCCCTTCGTATTCACCTTCCAATAATTTGGGTTCTTCGCAAATACAATGCGTTCACCAGGGCGGTACGATTCGAGTACAAACATGTTTAAACCGACAATTTTCCATGGTTCATTAATCGCCGTATCCACACTCCACTGATCCATCAAAGTGCCATCATCAAAAGACACTTGTAGCACATGCTTGGGCAAAATCTCCTCACCACCACCAAACAATAGAAAAGGCGCATACACCTCTGGAGTCGTGAAGCGCACCGTATAATCGTCTAACTTTTCGACCACAGGCTCTTGCCCATTAATCAGCTGTCCAAAAGTAGAGCGCGAACTGTAGCGATATTTTACACGACCGTTTTCATCTAGCACGGGCTCACCGGAATCAACATCTAGCTGTTTCGCGAAAAAACAACTCCAGGTAAACAGGACATCGTCTGCCGTAAACGGCTGGCCATCACTCCAATGAATTCCACGCCGCAAATGAAAGGTGTACTGAAGATTGTCTGCCGAGATCTCCCATGACTTGGCCAGATTCGGGATCACATCGCCAGTATACGGATCCAGCGTGGTCAACCCTGCCAAAATACGCCCGATCACGGCCGATCCTGCCATTGTCTCATTGACCAGAGGATTGACCGTCGCCAAATCACCCGCAAGCGTTTCGACAATAGTTGAGTCAAACTTACCAGCCGGAAAATCAACCACCAACGCATCTACAGGAATCGGAGCCACGACACCGATCGATGGTCGCTGCTGCTCGGAACCGCATCCAGACAGAATCACCGACGCAGCCAGCAGCAGCTGTAACCGAGGTGCAAATATGTCGCTGAGATAGGGTGCCATGTAAAAGTCTTACCAAATCGCTCTCCCTGGTTTGTTCAACGCTTTTTGTAAGTGATTCAAACCCGCAAGCCAGATCGTTTGACAAAGCACGACTTGACAATGCTCAACTGTTCACCTAAACAAGTGAACACTATGAAAGATCTAACCACTCGACAGCAAGAAATCCTCACTTTTATCGAGCATTACGAATGGCGCAACGGCTACTGGCCGAGTATTCGTGATATCCAAGAGCAGTTCGGCTTCGCCAGCACCAATGCCGTAATGGGCCATCTTCGTGCACTTGAGAAAAAGGAAATGATTGAGCGCATCCCCGGCCAGGCC
>CAZIMR010000308.1:0-2184 GCA_964540215.1 uncultured Puniceicoccaceae bacterium | reverse complement strand
CTTTAATTTGCATTTAATTTATTAGTTAAACTTGTATTATGCAATTTTATGCACACATACTTTTCCTATGTCTAATAAAAAATCTATATTTTTACTAACAATCAGTGGGTTCTGCTACTTGCTAGGGTTCCTAAATACGACCACCGCGCTTCAAGGTCAAGATTCAGTTCCAGCAAAGCGCCCTAACATTATTTTTGTGCTCACCGATGACCAACGCTACGACGAAATTGCAGCCATTGGAAACTTCCCTTGGCTGATTACTCCGAATTTGGATCGCCTCGTCAATGAGGGCGTCACTTTTGAAAATGCTTTTGTCACCACATCATTATGTGGCCCCTCTCGAGCCTCGTTTTTGACGGGTACCTACGCAAGTCGCCATGGTGTGTTGGTGAATGAGCATGTCGACTACGACAAAAGCCTGCCTACGTTTCCAGTACTTTTACAGGAGGCCGGGTACAACACAGGCTTTATGGGCAAGTGGCACCAAGCGATGCACAATCGCCCGCGCCCAGGCTTTGATTACTGGGCTTGCTTCTGGGGGCAGGGCAAATATTTCGGTGATTCCTTTTTATTGCATGATAATGAAACACGTAAAGTTCCCAAAGGTAAATATTTGACGGATGAGCTGAATGATATGGCCGTGGAATTCATTAATCAGGAGCGAGGTGATCAGCCATTCATGCTCTACCTTAGCCACAAAGCGTTGCACCAACCATTTACTCCTGCAGAGCGCCATCGTAAACTCTACCGCGACATTAAGATTCCCACGCAGGATCATCTCGATGACGATTTGAGCACGAAGCCTGCTTACGTCAAGGAGAGCGCATTGAAACGCAGAAAGCAATCGGGCGGATTGGCAGCGATTCACTCGCGCATACCAGACAAATTGCGCACGATTTCTGCGGTTGATGATGGAATTGGCATGATTATAAAAGCCCTCGAAGATAATGACTGCCTAGACAGCACCATCATCATCTTCGCCGGCGACAACGGGTTCTTTATGAGTGAGCATGGAGGTTTGCATGATAAACGTAAGGCGTATGATCCCTCCATCCGTATCCCATTGGTCATGTGGAGCCCCTCCATCCTGAGTTCGCAGAAGGTCGATGAGCTGGTTCTCAATATAGACCTGGCACCGAGCTTATTGGATATTGCGGGTGTCTCGATTCCCGAGCACATGCAGGGCGAGAACTGGGCTCCGCTACTTGAGCCAGACGGCGAAGGTCGTGACGGCTTCCTGTATGAATACTACAAGGAGTCTGATTATCGTCCACGTGGAGGCTTCCCGGGCACTCCTACGCTACATGCATACCGTACCGAAGAGTGGAAAATCGTGCGTTATCCTGATGGTGATTTCGAGAGTGAGCTCTACCACATCTCGGCCGATCCGAACGAACTCTACAACCTTATTGCAAACCCAGAATACGCCGGAAAGCTTGCTGAAATGAGCGCAAAACTCGATGCACAGCTCGATGAAATCGATTATGTGGCTCCTGAAAAAATTCCTGGCGGTGGCATCACCCACCAGCAGCTTTACGGAACGCATTAAACTGACTACAGGCGGGTACTGTTTGAAAATAATTTGATACTTTGGTGAAATAGTCACATACACCAATGCAAGGGGATAGCCGTTAGTTGCAAATTTGCAGCTAACGGCTTAACTCTTTAGTTAGTGCACGTAAACAAAAATAATTGGCAAGGCTGAGATCACCCTTATTTTGTTGGTTCATACCAAGCGTACTTTCTGCGTAAATAGTAAGGGCTCAATAACGCTGATTAGCTTATTCGTTGCCGCGTATCTCTGTAGTTAAAGTATTGTCCTTCAGCGATTTAGAATCAATTGTTAGTGGACTCAGTAGGTCAGAGGTCTCGGCTGTTAAAACTATCAGATATGTTTTGGCCAAAGCTAACGCCGCCGCCAACGGGTGCCACACGCTTCTTCGACCGCGGACACGTCAACCGCGAAGTTCAAGGCCAGATGATCGAGCTCTTCTCTGTGAGCTTCGTGATCGTCGCTGAATAAATCTCCCGCGAATGGTGCCAGCGTGAAGTCGCCGACTTCTACACTGCCAAGACTATCTTAAACGCAATCCTCGACATTGCAGGCACCGCCGCCAACTAGCTCACACTCAAACCGATTGAAGACTGCAAGCTCTGGCAAAGCGGACAATCCGCTGAAGCAGG
>CAZIMR010000307.1:0-2192 GCA_964540215.1 uncultured Puniceicoccaceae bacterium | reverse complement strand
CGACCAGTAGTTCAACTGAGCCATCTTTGAAACGCTTGATCACGCGTTCGCGGTTGCCTTGCGTGATGTCGCCGTGGATGCGGTCGGCCACGTAGCCGCGTGCGGCGAGTGCTTCAGTTGCATCTTCGACCATTTGCTTGGTGTTGCAGAAGACGATGCCGCGTGGCTTGACTTCGAGATCCAAAATACGGCAAAGCACTTCGATCTTCGAGCGGTTGCGCACTTCGTAGTAAGTCTGCTCGATCGTATCAACGGTCAGCGACTTGCGCTCGATCGAAATTTGTTGGGCATCGCGGCTGAATTTGCGGATCAAGCCTTCGACGCCGCGATTCATTGTTGCGGAGAAAAACAGTGCTTGGCGCTCCTCGTTCATGTCGCCAAGGATGATTTCCATGTCTTCGCGGAAGCCCATGTCGAGCATGCGGTCAGCTTCGTCGAGGATGCAAATCTTGATCGCATCGGTGCGCAGTGTCTTACGGCGAAGGTGGTCCATGACCCGACCAGGCGTGCCGACGACGACGTGCGCGCCGTTGCGGAGTGCACGCATTTGACGGTCGATTGGTGTGCCGCCGTAGACGGGGATCGAAGTGAAGCCGCGAAGGCAAGAAGCGAGCCGGTTGATCTCTTCGCAGACCTGCACGGCGAGCTCACGAGTTGGGCAGAGCACGAGGACTTGTGTCTCTTTACGATCGATATCGATCATATTGAGCGCGGGCAGGCCGAACGCGGCAGTTTTACCCGAGCCAGTCTGAGAGAGGCCGACGATGTCTTTGCCGCTGAGCGCGACGGGGATCGTTTCTGCCTGAATAGGAGAGGGTGATTCAAAGCCGAGGCGTTGAATACCTTCGACGAGTTCTGGGCGTAGCCCGAGATCGGTAAACTTGATGTCCATAGTATCTGTAATGTGCCCGTTGACCGGATATTACCGATACTTGAGCGAGTGAAGATAGCACCTGCTTATTAAGGGCTACTCATAAGTGAGGCGCAGGGCTTTGACAGGTCGTTGCTCGATGACAAGGTTTTTTAATGAGATATGAAAAATGAGACCTGAGATTCGAGGATGTTTTAAGCCCGAAACTCTAATTTCTGTCGCCAGCTCTTGAACTTTCTCCTTGCTTAGAGCCTTCTAACTTAAATAGGTCCCATTCTATGTCTGAATCTTGGAAAATAGCTGCGTTTTATCATTTTGTCGAACTGCCTGATCGGGATGAGTGGGCAGAGCGACTGATCGACCACGGTCTGCAGGTGGGGCTGCGTGGCACGATCATCTTTGCCAGTGAAGGGATTAACTCAACCTGTGCGGGCTCGCACGAAGCGGTCGACGCCACGATTGCATTGCTCAAGTCGGACCCACGCTTTGCGGCAATGGAGGTGAAAGTCTCGTATGCGGACTTTTGCCCGTTTCCGAAGTTTAAGGTCAAAAAGAAGCCGGAGATCGTGACTTTCCGTCAGGATGGAGCCGACCCGCGTGATGAAGTCGGCACCTATTTAGATCCAGGCGAGTGGAACGAGCTGATTTCTGATCCTGAGGTAATTACTATTGATACCCGCAATGACTATGAGGTTGGGGTGGGGAAGTTTAAGGGCGCGATCAATCCGAATACGGACGATTTCACCGGGTTCGCTAAGTTTGTCGATGAGCACCTTGCTGCGCAAAAGGACCAGAAGATTGCGATGTATTGTACCGGCGGCATACGCTGCGAGCGTTCCACTGCCTATTTAAAGCAGAAGGGCTTCACCAACGTCTACCATCTAAAAGGTGGGATTCTGCGCTATATGGAGCTGATGCCGAAGGACACCAGCTTGTGGGAGGGCGATTGCTTCGTGTTCGACTACCGCGTGGCACTGGATCACGACCTTAAGCCTGCCAAGTGGAAGATTGATCCAGAGACGAGTTTTCCAGCGAGGATGAATGAGGAGGACGTCGAGCGTATCGCCGAACGCCGTCGCAGCGGCGCGATTTTTAAAAAACCGTATGCGGGGTGAACAAAAAGGTAAGAAGTATAGAAGTGTGGTGTTGTTAATTGTAAAAAAGAGGGTTCCAAAGCATTGACAGTCGTTGTCGTTTGGCGCGAAGCTTCTTTTTTCGCCGATACTTTCGGCTCAATTTCTTGTCTCCCCCCCCATAGGCATGCTTCCTGACACTCCCCCATCTGTATTTTCTTCTCGCGCCCGTTCGGCGAACCGTGGCT
>CAZIMR010000306.1:0-2196 GCA_964540215.1 uncultured Puniceicoccaceae bacterium | reverse complement strand
TTCGCACAAAACGTGCATTGGGGTGAATTGGAAATTCTGGTCGTCGATCTGCCACCAGGCACTGGCGATGCACAGCTTTCTCTCGTGCAAACCATTCCGCTCGACGGCGCAGTGATCGTGACGACGCCTCAACCGGCGGCTTCCAATGTGGCCCGACGCGGCGCGCGTATGTTTGAAAAGGTCAACGTGCCCTATCTCGGTGTCGTCGAAAACATGAGTTATCTCGAAAACACTGATGGCACACGCCAGCAGCTATTTGGTGAAGGTGGCGGCGCATGCACTGCAAACAGCCTCGGAACACCACTTTTGGGCGAAATACCAATCGACCCCTCGATTCGTATTGGCTGCGACAACGGCATTCCAATTGTCGTCAGTGAACCGGAATCAGTGGCAGCGAAAGAATTCTTCAAAATCGCCCGCCAGATCATCGAGCAATTAAACGCATAGTAATTTTTGTTAAAACCATACTGTTTTAATTTTAAACTAGCCATCGAATACCTGTTCACTAATTATCATATTATCGCGTTTAATTTAAAAGCAAACTGCCTGTAATACGTAAGGATAAAAAAACATGTCATCCTCAACCACCGAAGCGAAACCCTCCAATGGCTTCGCAGAGCGTTCCAGCCTGTATCAAGAGTTCCTCGCAGAGCGTGAAGAAATTCTGCGTCACAAATGGATTGAATCTGAAAAAAAGGGTAAAGATATTGGTTTTGAACGCGCACTACTCGACTGGATTCGAAAGCACCGCGAGAACTGGCGCAGCGCGCGAGCGCCCAGAAAAGGATAAACTTTCAAAAACCTCAGTGATTTAACTGAGGGGTTTTTGTGGACCGAATAATTCGGTGCAGACAGCCATTTGAGAGGTGCGATCTCCGCGTCACTCGCAGTGCCTCGTGTCCTCTCCCTCTCAGCATTCAGGCACAAAAAACCCGCCAGCTAAGGCGGGTTTTTAAAAAATAGGCGCAAACGCCGAACTGGATTAGTTCTTGATTTCGCGGTGCAGTGTATGACGACGAAGAAACTTGTTATACTTCTTCTTCTCGATGCGATCTGGCTGCTGCTTTTTATCGCGGCTGGTCATGTAGCGGGATACTGGTTTGCCCTCGGCGCGTGCCTCAGTGCATTCGATCATTACGTGCTCTCTTGCCATACTAAAAATTCTCTATTGGATTTTGAAAAAAGAGCGGAAGTTAGGTGCTTCAGGGGCTGAAGCAACTCTTTTTTCATCTGAATTTCAATAAAATCGAGCTGAGCTAAGCTTAAAATGACTGAACACTTCGATCAAAAATAAACTTTCACTTCGATTTACTCTATTAATTCGCAATAATATGACATAACAAAGTCTACAGGTAACGTCATTGCCGCACTTTGTGGCTTCTTCACCCTCGACTCGGACCGCTCGTGCAAGGCCGCCTGAGCATCGCTGTCGCCCATTTGTCCTAGCTACGTCTCGGTGGGTCGTTCTACTTAGCTGAATCATTCACCTTTGGTCCATTTTAGATGCAGCTCTATTTGAAGGTGAATAAAGCGATTCGTATTTCATCAGATTGCGTATTGCCCTCTGCGTCGCAGCACGCTTTTACTCTTTGTTTCCAATGAGTAAAACGTCCCTCACAGTTTCCATCGGCACCGACCACGCAGGTTTCCCCCTCAAGGCGCCAATCATCCAATTTCTACGCGACCGTGGCCACCAAGTGATCGATTGCGGCTGCGACTCCACCGAATCCTGCGACTATCCCGACTTCATCCGCCCTGCGGCTGAGGCTGTTGCAGCAGGCAAGGCTGATTACGGCATCGTACTCGGCGGTAGCGGTAACGGCGAAGCCATTGTTGCCAATAAGGTCAAAGGCGTGCGCTGCGGCCTCTGCTGGGACGAATGGTCCGCACAGATGACTAAAGCGCACAACAATGCCAATTGCATCTCTATCGGCGCCCGCCCAGTATCCGAACAAATGGCGCTCAAGATCGTAGGCATCTGGCTCGATGCTGATTTCGAAGGAGGCCGCCACCAACGCCGGGTCGACAAGATCAAAGGCTAAGCCACCTCCCACCTTTTCATTTTCACATTTAATCGATACCAACTAATTCTCATGGCAGACAAAAAAATAAAAGACGCAGACAAAGGCGCAGGCCCAAAAATCCAGGAAACATTCCTCAAGGGGCGTAAAATCTTCCTTTGGGGTGAAGTCTCGG
>CAZIMR010000305.1:0-2202 GCA_964540215.1 uncultured Puniceicoccaceae bacterium | reverse complement strand
GACTTCGGAGCACTGATCAAAGCCAACGCACTCTTCGACCATGTCGCCAACGACATGCAAAAACTACAGACACACATGGGGTGTAAACGCTTGATCGATCAACAAATCGCTTCAGCAGATTCCATTGCAGCCAATATAGAAGAAGGCTTTGGCCGAAGTAGCAGTAAAGAATACGCTCAGTTTCTGGTCTACTCGCGAGGCTCCGCTCAAGAAACCCGAGGCCGCTACGGTCGAATGAAACACTGGCTCCTCGAGAAAGATATTCTCGCAAGGCAGCAAGTCTGCGACGAGATTATCAGGATTTTAAGTGCCACCATCAAAACACTCAGAGCAAAGTAACCACTTCCCCGCACTCTCACTCACTCCCACTCTCTCCCACTCTCTCTCACTCAGCGCAAAGCGCGTCACTATAATGTGCGGCCGATTCACACTCCATTCCAATAAGAAAAAACTCGCTGAGGCAATTGCCCAAGCCATGCCAGAACAGTTCGAACCGAGCTATAACATCGGCCCTGGCAGCGAAGTACTCGCCATCGCCAAAGGTGCCGCGCACCCAGCAACCGCTGGCATGATGCACTGGGGCCTGCGTACACCACAAAACTTCCATATTAACGCACGTCTAGAAACAGCTGATACCACCCCGCGCTTTCGCGACAGTTGGGCCGAGCAACGCTGCTTAATTCCCGCCAACGGATTCTACGAATGGTATGAGGACGGCATCACCAAACAGCCCTACTACATCTACCCTCTCAGCGACGAGCTGCTTTACTTCGCAGGACTCTGGTTCCCATCTGCAGCTCCCAACGAACCCGCGCATTGCGTGCTACTCACAACTGAGGCGCACAGCTCGATCCATAGCGTCCACCAACGTATGCCCGCCACACTTCCAAAAAGCGTGCATGCTGACTGGTTGACCAACGAACTGCCGAAAGACGAAGTGCTCGCATTCTCCCAGAAGATACGTTTCGAAAAACACATGGTCTCCAGCCGAGTCAACAATGTACAAAGTAAAGACAGCCGCCTAATCCTCGCCACCACTCCACAAAACGACGATCAGATGCAACTTTTTTAGTAGTAGGAAAGTGCAAAAGTTACAAGTTTATAAAAAACTCCATCCCGAGTTATCAGTAGCTGAGTTACACATATAACACTGATATGTAGAAGAATTAAAGGAAGGTCTCGCCAAAGCAGACTTTGGGCAGTTTTCGAAGGCATACGAATACTGGGTGAGAACCAGTCGATGGTGACAATGTCGCCAACGCGTCATCGCCACATCTCGACACTTGAGAGAACTCAAAATTAAGCGATCATCCTGCAAGTGATCAAAGGCGCTGGCATGCCAGGCCGAGATTCGGCTAGATCGCTTGGCCGATCTAGCCATACAGCACCGCACTCCGGCCTCATCCGGCATACCCCTTAAGGACACTGCGCTACAACGACTCGTGTCGCTGCTAGCGCTTGCGCATCCAACGCACTTCTTCGCTGCCGAGCGGACGACACGGGTAAGACTGCTGCGGCACGCTCGACTCCAGCGTATCAAAATCGTTACCAAACAACGCTTCAATCTGATCCCCTGTAATTGGATGCGGTGGTCCTCCTGCTCGGTAGTCCTTCACCTCACGAAAAAACACCGCGAGATAATACCCGTCCGGCTTGAGCGCCTGCAGCACCGCTCTGACATACGCCACGCGCTGTGCAGGATCCAACGCACACAGGCAGGTGTGCTCCACCACTGCATCGAATTGTTCGTGATAGTCCGTAGGTAAATTCAGAAAGTCCGCCACCTCGAAGCGCTCGTCTCCGACTGCTTCAATGGCTTGCGCCTTTCGCACCGCCTTCGGCACGATATCCAGACCGACCACCGAAGCACCCTGCTCCGCGAGCAAACGCACATCATGCCCTAAGCCACAGCCAGGTACTAACACCCGCCCACGCATTGGATGGGTCGCTAAAAACGCCCGCAGCGGCGGCGCAGCCACTCCTTTGTCCCACGGGGTATCATCACTTTCATAGGCGGCATTCCAATCTTTAGGCATAGTATCATTTATAGCAAAACCACCATTCCGACAAAGTAATTCGTACATCAGAATCAGAAGTTCTAATCGATTCACCATCTAATCGACCGAGAGCAATCCGCCTTCGTTGTTAATTGATCTGCGCAATTCGCCCACACTACTTTAACTGATGATTATAGACCGATGG
>CAZIMR010000304.1:0-2211 GCA_964540215.1 uncultured Puniceicoccaceae bacterium | reverse complement strand
GTGCTGTCGGGCAATCGAAAAGTTTGCGAATTTATTTTTCGTAGATTAGTTCAGCTCGATCAAGTGCGGCGCCGAAGGCGTCCATCGAGTCGATGAATGTGTAGTCGGGAGCAACCCCCCAGTCCCACGTTTTACCGAGGATGTAGTACCTCATCGTCAGCGCTGGGTCGGTGCTGGGAATGCTGACGCTGTCGGATGCGGTGCTGATGACGGCGGCAGCGATATCGCCGCGGTGCTCGAGTTGGGCGATTACGACGAGACTTTCGCTGGTGCGGTAAACTTTGTCGATTTCGATGCTCCAAGCGGCATCGGGTGTGTCGAGGCGGATGGAGATGTCTTGTTGCTTCTGAATGCTGGCAGGCTCCGCCTCTTGTGGCGTGTTGAGTGAGCCCGCGACGACGAGCGTGTGCTGCTGTGGCTTTAGATGTTGGCGGATGGTGCGGTTGACTTGCTCGGCTGTGACAGTTCGCAAGTGCTGCGGGTATTCATCGATATACTCAGGGCCGAATCCGCGTTGCACGAAGCTGAGCACTTGCCCAGCGACCCTAGCTGTAGTCGAGAGCCCAACCAAATAAGCACCAGAGAGTGTATCGATTGCTTTCTCTACTTCGGCTGGATTGATACCTTGCTCATACCATTCGGTAAAGACGGCATCGGTCGCGGCTAGGCCTTGATCGAGTAGGCCGGGCGAAAAGCTGGCGCTGAGGCTCCAGTTGCCGGGTGTGAGAATATCGCCACTGTGACCAGAGCGGATGCTGTAAGTTAGGCCTTGTTTCTTGCGTACTGCTTGCATGAGGCGGGAGTTGAAGCTGCCGCCAAGTATGTAGTTGCCGAGCATGAATGGGATGTAGTCGTCGTCGGTGCGTTGGATACCAGTGTTTTGTGCGTAGTGTACTGCGACACTGGTTTTATCAGCGATGTAGATACGCTTAGATTGTTGATTGTTTCTCAGTTGGGCGGGTAGCTCGGCTGGGTAATCCACACCTCCGCTCCAGCCCTCGAAGGCAAATTCGACTGCGGCGGTGAGTTGCTCGAAGTCAATATCGCCAGCGAAGACCAGTCGCATCGATTTTGGGCCGTAGTGATCGGCATGGAACTGTGTGATGTCGGTAATGCTGGTGGCCTCTAGGTCTTCGAGTAGCACATCGATTTTTTCGGAGTAATTCGGGTGGCCTTTCGGGTAAAGCAGACGTGCGACTTGTGCGTTGGCTCTGTAGTCAGGATTGTCGATGGCTTGCAGTAGCCCCGCGCTTTGTCGGCTCTTTAACGTTTCGAGCACCTCGGGATCGAATGCTGGCTCGCGCAATTGTTCGGCGAGCAGCCCCATGACTGCACCAGCATCTTCGCGAAGGAATTGACCGGCAAAGCCGAGGCTGTGTGCATTCGCTAAAAATCCGATATCAGCACCGAGGGTGTCAAGACGCTCGGCGATCGCAAAGCGGTCGTTGCGCTGGGTGCCTTTGTCGAGCATCAACGCGGTCAGGCCGGCGAGAGTGGGGGCGTCGACTGGGCTGAGTGTCTCGCCAGCAGCAAAGCTGCCGACGAAAGAGACGACGTCGTGGATTGGCATATCGATGGCGATGATCTCGATGCCGGCAATGGTGGCGCGCTGCATGTGGCTTGAGAAATCGACTAGCGCTGCTTCGCTGGCACTGCTGTGAGCGTTTATTTCGGGGGCGTTGTGGCTCGGGCCAAAGACGGCAGGATCGCGGAAGTAGTTCGGCCCATGAGAGCTGTGGCTGAGTTGCGCTACAGTGCTCGACTGCTGTGGAACGAACCAGCCGGTGGTGCTATGATTGCGGATGAAATATTTGGCAGCGACGCGTTTGATCTCTTTGGCAGTTACATTTTGAATTGTTTTCGGGAGGTTGACGTAGTTGGTCCAATCACCCATGGCGATGGCTTCGTTGATTTGGTCGGCAATCGCATAGGGGCCATCACGGCCGTAAACGGTGTTGGCTTGAATGACCGATTTGGCGCGCGCCAGTTCGTCTGCGGTGACGCCACCGCCAATTAGTTTTTTGATCTCATTAAGGATGATAGCTTCTGTCTCTTCGTGAGTGGCTTCGGCAGTTAAATAAGCACCGAGTGTAAAGAGGCTGGGGTCGCGAAGCTGTGGTGCATAAGTGAAGGTGGAACTGGCTTTGCCTTGGTCTTCAAGTGCGCGATAGAGGCGGCCGGTTTTGTCGGCACCGACGATTTGCTCAATTA
>CAZIMR010000303.1:0-2212 GCA_964540215.1 uncultured Puniceicoccaceae bacterium | reverse complement strand
CCGCTCCTTCCTTACTTTGAAAAACCAGTGAGTATTTACGGTGATATTGATTTACACTGGACCACCACCGTGGACGAAGATGGGGCTTTGCACTGCTCACATGAGAATCGCCTATACTTGGGAGGTCGCAACTATTCACTTTATGGTGCAGGCCGCCGCAATGCGCAATCTCCGGCGCTCAACTTGCCTGTGGTTGCCTATGTGCTCGATGATCTCGCGTTAATCCGCGAGTCTTCAGTATTGCTGGTTGCTGGTGATGACTTGCTCGCAGCGCAACGATTGTTTGAGTCGGCTGACCAAGCAGGAATAGATCCGATAAGTCAGCAATCGATAGACCCTAAAGTGGCTGCAGTCATTGGCGGAAAGCTCTATTATTTTTCATCTGGAGCGATTCGTGATCAAGTAGCCGTTGCAATAGATGAAGCAGAGCTAGCAACGCTTAAATCGAAAGCACATACAGTAGAATCACCCTTTACCTGGTTGCATGATGACTCCGGTGGTGATCATCAAGGCGTTACAGAAAGTAGTTTCTTTGTAGACGATGTTATCTCGGTATTATTTATTCGTTGTAATTTTTTAGATTTCCCAGCCTCGCCTGTCAGCAAGGCTGAGCTAGAAGCAGATTTGAACACAGTGAGTGGCCATTTAAACACCATGTCCTATCGCGCTGCGTCCTTAACGTCGACGGTCACCACGACTTTGTATACAGCCACCGAATCCGGCACCTTCTATGCACAGTCGGGCGACAATACTGCGCTTTATAATGACGTGGTGGCAAAGTATGATGCGGCGCCAGATGCCAGCGCCAGTTCCACGTATGATGTGGTTGGGATCTATTTTCCCAAATTAACTGAAGTGGCGAATTCTATAATCACTTACGCTGGCCTTGGTTCGGTCGGCGGATCTCGGCATTGGATCAATGGCATTACGAGTAGCTATGGACGAACCAGAGTCATTACTCACGAGTTCGGTCACAACTATGGTCTGTATCACTCAAACTACTGGGATCCCACTCAAGAGGTTGGCGGCACTTATCGAGACCCAAATGCCAGCAGCCTGGAATATGGTGACATCTTCGACTGTATGGGCAGTGGCAACTTACCAGATGCACATTTTAATCATTATCAGAAAAAAAAGATCAATTGGTTGGCAGATGACAAAATTCAAGAGGTAACGACCCCGGGGACTTACAAGGTCTATCGCTTTGATCACATTGATGCCGATGATAATCCGTTGCTAGCGCTCCGTATACCGATGCAGAGTGATGTGTATTACTGGGTCGGATATCGTCAATTATATACCAGTAATACGAATTTAAGTAATGGTGCCTATGTCGTCGCTGAGGGGCTCTATAACGAGCGACCAAACTTGATTGATATGACTCCTGAGTCGGAAATCTCAGAGAGTTCGGATCGCTACGACGCTGGGCTTCCGGCCGGATCCTCATTTGTAGATGCTGCTGCTGGAGTTACAATCACTACATTGTCGAGCGGTACTGATGGTCCGAGCGATGAGTGGATCACTGTGCAAGTCGATTTAGAATCTCGTATCGGTATTGCCCCCACAGGATATGAAGTGGATGAAAGCGCGGGCACTGTAATTGTATCAGTTGAGCGATTGTATTCTTTCAGCGATTCGGTTACCGTCTACTATGCGACAAGTGATGGATCAGCGACTGCGGGTTTGGATTATTATGCAACTGCAGGCACGCTCACATGGGCAGACGGCGATTCCTCGAGTAAGAAGATCGCAATCAGTATAAAGCCAGATAGCACAGTCGAAGGTATCGAAGACTTTACGGTGACTTTGAGTAACCCGAGCTCTGGAATCCTTGCCTCAGGTCAAACGACGCAGACGGTATCAATCTTAGATCCAGGTCAACGTTACCCATCATTCACACCGGATTTCTTTAACAATTACATTCGATCCATAGGATTTCAATCGGATGGTCGTGCGATTATTGGCGGTAATATTAGCCATTCCAGTGGCGATTTTACTGGAGCTGGAAATATTGTTCGCCTCGATTTCTTAGGTGCTGTCGATACAGCCTTTAATTCGTTAGGCACAGGCTTCAACAGCCCCGTCGAGCAGATTATTATACAATCGGATGACTCTATTTTAGTCAGAGGTAGTTTCACTAAATATAATGGCATCCCGGTTCCTGGGTTGGTTCGACTGGACTCAGAGGGCGGCTTGGATACCACCTTCCAAA
>CAZIMR010000302.1:0-2223 GCA_964540215.1 uncultured Puniceicoccaceae bacterium | reverse complement strand
AACCCATGAAGATCGCAAAACTCGTTGTCGGAATGACCAAATACAGCATCCATAAATGGAAATTTTGATGCACTAAAAAGGAAGTCGCAACAATCGGCAGCAAGACGATAACGATAGGCGTGAGTAGGCAGTGAATCGCGCATACGGCAGCCATACTAATCGCGATTTTGTCTGCCCATCCGTGTGAATTGCACTGTCCATTAGGTCGGCTCATAATAAGGGCCTTTAATGAAAGTCACTTTCGATAGCGTCAACCCCAAAAGAATCAACTCTCAGATTACTGAGGTATTTGTTTGGCAAGCGTCGCTTCCCATGCCGTACGACGCTCATCCGAAAAGCCCGAGATGCGACCTTCGTCGAAGTCGATCATGTCCATGACACTGTCGACCACGCCGATCATTTCCGGGTGTCCCATGTTGGTCAGCGATTCAGCGAGGAACTCGCGGCCCATTTCGGTTTGTCCCTTATGGGTGATTTCTCGGTTCCACTCGACGGCCTTGAGATCGTCAGGAAAGCATTCACCGAGCAGGCAATCGAGTTCGATTTCGTCGCCACCGGCGGTTTCGACTGCGGCTAGCACTTGTTTCGGGTCGATGCCGAGGTGCATCGACAGAAACCGGTCGAAGCCGCGGCAGAAGTTTTTTTGATAGGATTTCGGCAATTCATCAGCGAGGTGCTTATGGCATTTGGCAATAAAGCGCGGTAAATAGAGTAGTCCGCAGGGGTGTGCTGCATAGGGAGAGGGGAGGTCGAAACATATTTCGCCAGTTGGGCCGAGGTCTTGGTCAGTCATGATGTGGGTCTGAAAGTGCGAGTAGCGCGAAGATGGTCTGCGAGGTTTGCCCCGCAGGAGCAAGTGAAAGAACAAGGTTGAAGGGTGCAAAGGTAAAAATTTCGGGCGCGGACCTTGCTGGGAGGTTCAGAAAGGAATTCTACAGGCAGTGGGTCTATTTTTTAGTGGAGGGATGCCGTCCTCGGCGCCTGCAGTTAAGCCGAGGCATGCTTGTTATGGTACGGTTCACTCCTAAATGGGTTTCGTTGTTTCATAAAACAGTGATTGGAATAAGTTCAAGGTCTGGCATATCTGATCAAATACTTATGATGCTGCGATTTATAAAAACACCTGTTGTCCTCTTTGCTTTGTTTGGCTGGTTAATTACTGCTTCAAGTCTGTTGCGCGCGGAGCCAGTGGTTGCGGGGGCGGTTACGGTGGAGCTAATTGCTGAAAGCACAGCGATCGTGCCGGGCGAACGCTTTAATGTCGCATTGGATTTTAAGCTCGAACCGCATTGGCATATTTACTGGATCAATCCGGGTGCGAGTGGTTTGCCAGTCGAGGTAGAGTGGGATTTGCCAGAGGGCTTGAGGGCGGGAGAGATTCAGTGGCCGGCGCCTGAGCGAATCGAGTTGGGGGGGCTGATGAACTATGGCTATGAAGATGCGGTCACACTAATTGTGCCGATTCAGGCTGCGCAGGATTTGAAACTAGGCACTGCAGTGCCGATTAAGGCGGAGGTTTCGTGGTTAGTCTGCGAGGAGTTTTGTATGCCGGGCGACGCGAGCCTGAGCCTCGAGTTGACAGCTGAATCTGACGCGGTGAAGAGTGCCGAAGTACCCGTGTTTGAGGCGGCTCGCGAGCGAATGCCTGAGGCGACGACTCCGTGGAGCGTGACTGCGGTAATTGAAGGGCAGGACTTGCTGTTGACGTTTGAGCAGGCGGATGGTTTGGAGATCCCAGGTGATTTGTACTTTTATGCGGATAAGGCGGGCGTGATCGATTCGAGTGCCCTGCAGACCTTCAGTTCGGTCGGTGAGGGGCAGGTGGAATTACGTGCAGCGCTCGATGTGGCGCAGTTGCAGAAGCCGAGTGCTGCTGTCGCGGGTGTGTTGCAATCGGAGTCGGGCAACTGGGCGATCGACTTGGCGATTGGGGCCGAAGCTGCGATGGCGGCGCCGCAGTCGTTGGCGGGCCAAGTGCCTGCTGCCACTGGCTTTGAGGGAGTGTTGCTCAACCTCGGGCTGCCGGGCTGGTTGCTGTTGGCGTTTCTCGGTGGGCTGATTCTCAATGTGATGCCCTGCGTATTGCCGGTGCTATCGCTTAAAGTGTTTTCGTTGTTGAAGCATTCGGGGCAGTCGCGTGCGCAGGCCTTGCTGCATGGCGGTGCATATACGGCGGGCGTGGTGGCGAGTTTCCTGGCGCTGGCTGCGGTCTTGTTGGCGCTC
>CAZIMR010000301.1:0-2230 GCA_964540215.1 uncultured Puniceicoccaceae bacterium | reverse complement strand
TTATTATAAAACAGGTTTCCCCGATATTTATATGATCGATCTGTTGAGTGGCCGTAAGATCCCAGTGGCGACTTATAAGGGTACGAATTCTGGTGGCGAGTATAGCCCGAATGGGCGGAGTGTTGCGATGTCGCTCTCCAGTTCGGGAAACGCCGAGATTTTTGTGACTGAATCGATCGCCACCAAGCCACGGCGTTTGACGAGTAATAAAAGCCTAGAAACGTCTCCGACATGGTCTCCGGATGGTCGCCGCTTGGCCTTTACTTCGGATGCCCGTGGAAAGCCTCAGATTTATGAGATCTCTGTTGATGGTGGACCGATGCGTCGCATCCCGACCAATGTTAGTAGTTATTGCTCGGAGCCGGCATGGAACCCCATTGAAGAGAACTTGATCGCCTTTACCGCAGCAGTGAGCGGTGGTTTTCAAATCGCGTTGTATGATTTTAAGACACGTTCGAGCCAGGTTTTGACCAGCGCGTCGCAGTCCGCGGTTGAGCCAACATGGATGAATGATGGTCGTCATTTGGTTTTTACGCAGCGTCAAAACGGGCGAATGCGCCTGATGTTGTTGGATACTGAAAGCAAAAAAGTCAGTTCCCTGCATGTGCCAGACTTTGGTGATGCCTCCTCGGCTAGTTTCGCGTATTAGTTTGTAATACCGAAAAGTAGCCACAATTGGTTTAAAGGATTCTCTGAATCCGTGGTGTCTGCGCTTATGCAGGCCAATTTGAGCGGCTTGTTTTCTTCGGGCAGGCGCAACCGACGACGCCACTTGAGAACTTTCGCAACGACACCAAGTTACTTACGTTGTACAACAGTGACGTTGCTTTTCGGTTAAAAACTGTCCTATTATGTCGGTATGAATTGGAAAAAAGTCCGCGAGTTTGAAGAGATAATTTATGAGAAGTGCGATGGGGTTGCAAAGGTGACGATCAATCGACCGCATCGTCGTAACGCATTTACGCCGGACACAGTGTCCGAAATGATCGAGGCCTTCACAGATGCGCGTGAAGACACGTCAGTCGGCGTGGTGCTGCTGACCGGGTTTAATCCACAGACCGATGGCAAGTTCGCATTCTGTGCGGGTGGCGATCAAAAGATTCGTGGCCATAAAGAGGGCGGCTACATTGGTAAAGATGGCGTGCCCCGCCTGAACGTGCTCGATTTGCAGAAGTTGATCCGTTCGATGCCTAAGGTCGTGATTGCTCTGGTGGCTGGCTTTGCGGTAGGTGGCGGCCATGTCTTGCACGTGGTGTGTGATATGACGATAGCGGCAGACAATGCGGTGTTTGGTCAGACTGGACCCAAGGTGGGTAGCTTTGACGGTGGATTCGGTTCTAGCTATTTGGCGCGTATCGTCGGCCACAAAAAAGCGCGTGAGATTTGGTATTTGTGCCGTCAATATAATGCGCAAGAGGCGCTCGATATGGGATTGGTCAATAAGGTCGTGCCTTATGAGCAACTCGAAGCCGAAGGGTTTGAATGGGCGCAGCAAGTGATGAACCATAGCCCACTGTCGATTCGTTGCCTCAAGTCGGCGTTCAATGCGGATGTCGATGGTCAGCAGGGTCTGCAAGAACTCGCGGGTAATGCGACGATGCTCTACTATCTCACCGAAGAGGGTGAGGAAGGCCGCAAGGCTTGGAACGAGAAACGCGCACCCAATTTCAGGAAATATCCTTGGCTGCCGTAGCGGGAAGTACTGCTTCCATAAAGCCCGCCGCGACGAAGTTTTGTTGGGCACGGGATTACCCCGCGTTGATTAAAGCAAGATCTTGAAGCGGACGAGGCGCGACTCGTCACGCTCTTACAGCTGCACATCCACCGCGCTCGATGCGCGGCAGGCTTTAGCGCGAGCTGCATCGATCGTCTCCGCACGGGCTACGGCCACGCCCATGCGCCGCTTGCCATTGACCGCTGGCTTACCGAACAGGCGTAGCTGTGTGTCAGGCTCGCCCAGTGCTTCTTGCAAATTGCCGAAGCGGACTTGCGCCGACTTGCCTTCGACTAGAATCACCGATGAGGCGCTTGGGCCAAATTGGCGAATGCTGGGGATCGGTAATCCCAAAATAGCGCGAGCATGAAGTGCAAATTGGGTTAAGTCCTGCGAGATCATGGTGACCATCCCCGTATCATGCGGACGTGGGGAAACTTCGCTAAAGATAACGGTGTCGTTCTTGACGAAGAGCTCGACGCCAAACAGGCCGTAGCCACCGAGGCTGTCCGTTAC
>CAZIMR010000300.1:0-2244 GCA_964540215.1 uncultured Puniceicoccaceae bacterium | reverse complement strand
CGGCCCACATTATACATCCGCGAAACCACCTCCTGACCGAGGTAGCAGCCCTTTGTCAGGGAAACGCCATGCCCCACCAATGCGCCCTCACCTGGCAGATCCCCCGGACCGATCTCACTCGGCACGCTGGGCACTCCCGCAGCGATACGAATCAATTCAACTCGCTCCTTAGGGATGAATTTTACGTCTAGCTGAATCAGACGCACTTTCAGCTCGGCAATCGTCGCCACAGACTCAGACCAGAGTTCAAAACTCAGCTCTAATGCACGACGCCCCCGAGAAATCGTCACTCCAGAGGCCGTCGCAAATGATCCGACCGCCGGTACGGGAAAGCCTACAGCCTCAAGCGCTTCGACCGCACCCGTTCCGATTAAAGCCAACGCTGCACCAGTCGGTTGCGCCTCGATCTCTACATCATCAGCAATGATATGCTGCTCAAGCTTTTGCGCGATCTCAGCCGCAGCAGAATACTCACTCAAAATACGAAAACGCTCATCCCCCTCACAGAAAACCACACTATCGGCGATCACCTTGCCTTTGACATTTAACCATACGCCATAAGTGCACCGCCCCGCATCAAACGGCCGTAGCTCATTCGAAAACTGACTCTGCAAAAAATCGGCCGCATCCTCATCCGTCACCAACAGGTGCGCCGCAGGCTCATATTCATACCCAAAAATAGACTTCATAGCGGCAACTTGCCCCGCATTGGATGATTTTTCAATCGGAGAATTTGAGTTTCCTGCCCAGACTTGAATTATGGCTTGTTCCTTCACACTGGTTCGTTAAACATCGACGCTTGTGAAAAAAGTCACCGATATTAACATCTCTTCCAAAACGCTGCTACCATCACCTCTCGCCCTGTGTGAGGAGATCGAAAAAACGGCAGCCGCAGGTAAGTTCGTCGCCGAAAGTCGCGATGCCATTAACAAAATCATCTTTGGCGACGACCGTCGATTACTCGTTGTCGTCGGCCCCTGCTCGATCCACGACCTAGATGCAGGCCGCGAATATGCACATAAATTGGCCGCTCTCGCCGAACAAGTCAAAGACCGCATGTTACTCGTCATGCGCGTCTACTTCGAGAAACCTCGCACCACGGTCGGCTGGAAGGGGCTCATAATGGATCCAAACCTCGACGGCACCAGCGACATTCCCGAGGGCCTGCGCATCGCACGCCGCTTCCTCAAAGAGGTTATCGACCTCGGGATGCCGACAGCCACCGAGCTGCTAGACCCGATCACACCGCAATACATTGCCGACCTTATCTGCTGGTCAGCGATCGGCGCACGCACCACTGAAAGCCAAACGCACCGTCAAATGGCTTCCGGACTCTCGATGCCCCTCGGCTTCAAAAACGGCACCGACGGCGGACTCACGGTCGCACTCAACGCGATCAAAGCAGCCAGCCAGCCACAAACATTTCTCGGCATCGACAACGAAGGTAAGGCCAATGCGCTCACTACCAACGGCAATCCAAACTGCCACATCGTCCTACGCGGCGGCTCCAAAGGGCCGAACTACAGGGCCGCAGACGTCAAACAAACAAGCGATCAGCTCAAGGCCGCGAATCTGACTCCCGCAATCATGATCGATTGCAGCCACGCGAATAGCAGCAAAGATCCTGCCCGTCAGCCGGAAGTCTTTAATGAATTCATCCAGCAAAGCCTGACCGACCCGAGCATTATCGGCGCAATGGTCGAGAGTAACATTAATCACGGCGCTCAAGCTTTCCCACAGCCGATCGAAGACCTCCAATATGGCGTCTCCATCACTGATGGCTGCATCGATTGGGACACCACCGAGGCGATGATCAAACAAGCCTACCAAGAATTAGCAGGAACTTTCGAAGCTTAACAAACCACATAGCTTGAGCATTTTTCTTAATTTAAATCGAAAACGAAAATCATGAATAAACAACCTATTCGCGTCGCAGTCACCGGAGCAGCCGGCAACATTGGCTATGCCCTCCTCTTCCGAATCGCGTCCGGTGCTATGTTTGGCCCAGACCAACCCGTCGCACTGAACCTAATCGAAATACCACCAGCACTCGACGCACTCAAGGGCGTCGTCATGGAACTTGATGACTGCGCTTTCCCACTTCTTAAAGACGTGGTCGCAACCACCGACCTCGACGAAGGCTTCAAGGATGTCAACTGGGCCTGCCTCGTCGGCTCCGTTCCACGTAAAGCTGGCATGGAACGCGCCGACCTACTCAGTATCAATGGTAAAGTCTTCACTGGA
>CAZIMR010000299.1:0-2255 GCA_964540215.1 uncultured Puniceicoccaceae bacterium | reverse complement strand
TACCCGCGACTTGCTCGATCTGAACATGCGTGGTGACTTCGGTCGCGCCCGAGACAGCATTGACGACAATCTGCTGACGTTCGAAATAGTCTGTGCTGTCGATCGCATAAGTGATCTGCTGCCCATTCGGCAAGCTGACGCGGAGCTCATAACAGTCAAAGCCCGACACCATACGCCGACCAAGCAGTTCGATGCGCTTGCCCGGCAGCATGGGATAGAGCAAATGCCCCGCAGTGGGTGCGTCGCGAATAAAGTTAAGCGCCTCCAGCCGCGGCATCGCGGTCGGCTCGGTGGATTCTGCGGTATTGAGCTGCCAGGCATCGGCACCATCGTAGGACATGACGATCCGCACATCATTACCGCCAAACAGAACAATTTTACAATAATCGGGCTTTTTCTTGAATGCGATAAAGCTCAACTCGTTCTGCGCCATACGCAAAGTGCCCTCAAAGCGGATGCTCTCGACCCCTTCCCATGTCTCTCGCCCGCCGAACGACTGCTGATAGTACTTGCGCAGGATACTTGCGGTCTCGGAATCGATACCGGTCAATCGCATGGGGTTCAGCCACACAATCGCTTCGCGATAGTCAAAGTAGGTCTCTGCGGCAGCTAGCGGCAGAGCACTGGCAGGCAACAAGCAGAGCCAAACAAAAACGAGACGGGCAAATAGGGAGAACGAGGACATGTTATTAAACGATAACGAAACGAGAGGCCGAATCGAGCGATAAAGATGAACGTAACTAAATATGTGCAAAAGCGAGACCGACTTGACGGACTACAAACGATCAACCACTTAGTTTACCATGGTAGCCATCGCAGCCACAATCGAACCAGTGCCAAGCCAGTCATTTTCAGCACTTACAGCGCCTGGGTTCACCCCAGAAAGCGCACCAAGCGCAGATCACTTGGGCATTTCAAACATCCAAGGTATCACCCCGGTGTTGACCGTGATCTTATCAAGTTCGAGCGTGGAGACTCGGACGCCATTTTTAAAATTAACTACCTTCCGCGCAATGGGTATGCCGGCTTCGCGAGAATAATCCTCCGACAAGGTCTCACTGACTTCGCCAGTGCGGAGATCAGTCACGATGATTTTACTTTCGAGATAAGTGCGAATATCGACAAAATAATCGACCTGAAACCCTGACTCTAGCGTCACGCGGATCTGATGGCAGATCGCACCATCAACAGCCACGGTATCGAGGTATTCGATCTGTTTGCCGGCTGCATAGGGATAGAGCAGATAATTGCCAAAATGCGCATTATGGGTAAAAAGGCGCGCCTGATTCACCCCCATCTCCATCACAGCAGGATCCGGCGGCAGTATCTCCCAAGCCGTATTGCCATCATAGCCCATTTGCAGACGGCCGCGTGGACCATCGATCAAGATTTTAATATAATGCGGCTTCTTATGGTAGGACTTTAATTTAAATTCCCCGGCCTCGAGCGTCAATCGACCGGAGATGCGCAGACTGGTGACCTTCTCCCAATTATCAGCACCACCAAACCCCGCATTGTAGCAGCGAGTCAAAATCCAACCGAGACGATCGCCCTTCATTTCCGGCATGGCGGTCTGCCGCAAGATCAGCATGGCTTCATCGCTGGTCGCATCGACGGCGGCGTCCGCATTGTCCTCTGCTGCGAAGGTACACGAAAGCAAAACACCGAGGCCTAGTATCCCATAGAAAAACGTACGTAAAAACGACTGACTCATGAATGACTAACTATCAGCTAATGCAAGCGGCCACGCAAGCTAGTTAGTCGTGGTAGAGAGGATTACTGTGGACAACTAGATTTTCCACGCAGATTAGGCAACTAAACGATGAAGGGGTAAACTGCCTTCGGTGACCGCAGAGCCAACGTGCGGACATCGAGACGATGGCCCTCCAGCAAAAAGTACGTTGCCAAGATAAATCATCGACTCGCAGCTTAGAACATTACAAATCTGTAAGCAACGACTCTACTATGCCTCAGTTTGACTACAAAGCCCGCCAAGGAGACGGTACAACCGTGACCGGCCGCATCGAATCTGCCGATCGCCGGCAAGCCGTGCAGCGCCTGCAAGAGCAGCAGCTCACCCCGATCACTCTCAAAGAAGTGAGCACCGTCAAACGCTCCCGCTTGAGTCAGCTGCGCGACAAGACCAAATCACTGAAGCGCGAGCAGCCCTCCGCAGTCAATGAGACAGCCGCACCGCAACAAAGCACTGGCACGCCTAGCCGCGAAAAGATCGGCCTAGCATTGCTGACACGGCT
>CAZIMR010000298.1:0-2263 GCA_964540215.1 uncultured Puniceicoccaceae bacterium | reverse complement strand
CCACCAGCAGCTCCTCCGAGTCGGTCAACATCTCCAGCGCATCGCCGGCGCTGTCACCTTGGCAAAGTTGATTCGCCGAACTATCGGTCTCCACTACCGCCGCCGTGACCAGCGGGCACGACTCTGGCGCGAGGTTCTTATGGCATAGCACCGCCCCCACTGCGCCGGCACCAATCGTCAAATTAGCGAAATACGGCTTAATCGACTTGCGCGTTAGCTCAGGGTTGAGCAATTGCTGTAAAGTATGCTCGACCAACGGCCGACCATTCTCGCCAGACACGATCAGTGCACGTTCGATTTGACCGGACTCGATCATACTCGCAGCGATCACCATCGCATTCAGAAAGCCTAGGCATGCGTTGGACACGTCAAAGATCTGTGTCTTGCCCGGCAAGCCCAGCAAGCCATGCACATACGCAGCCGTGGCCGGCTCGAGTCGATCACGGCACACCGCCGAATGAATCAACAAATCGATCTCTGACCGATCAAAGGCAGATTTATTCAGAACCGCTTCACCCGCTTGCGCCGACGCCTCAGAGGCACGACTGCCCGCAGGGAAGAAACGACGTTCCTTAATGCCGGTCATCAACTCCAGCCGACCTTCCGGCAAGTGCAACCGTTCGTATACCGGAGCCAGCTTCGCCTCTACGTCTGCCGAGGTCCACACCTCATCAGGCAACGCATACGCGAGCGATTCAATAGCTACATTCTTAAAATTCATTGCAGTAATTTTTGATAACAGGAGGGACGATGGCTCTGCTCGTCCGCTAATTCAATGCCCAACGTTCGAACGGGCGCTTACTTTTTCTGCTCGGGACGCATCGCGAGGCTGACCACTTCTTTATCGAAGTAGTTGCGATCCATGCCCGCATTGACTACGAGTCCTTGCCCATTGATCCCGCTTGAGGCAGGGCTCAACAAGAAGACTGCGGTGTTCGCCACTTCCTGCGTGGTCAGGTTCTGCTTACGAAAAGTCAGCTTCTCGGCATACAGATAACTCTCTAAATAGCCGGGGATCCCGGCCGACGCACTGGTCTTCAGCGGACCGGCGTTAACCGTGTTGAAACGCACGCGGGTGTCCGCACCAAAGGATTTCGCCAAATTGTAGGAGGAGGTTTCCAGAGCCGCCTTAATTGGGGCCATGTAGCCATAGTTTTCTGCCGTCACATCGGTCGATGAAATACCGATCGAAACAACTGACGCCTCGTGGTTTAAATGCGGCTTAAAGGCACCCGCCACCTCAACCAGTGAAAATGCAGAGATCGCGGTCGCCTGTAAAAAGTCCTTACGCAGCGTTTCGTGAAACGGCTTAAAGCCTTCGGAATAATTTGCGAAGGCGATCGAATGTACGATGCCGTCCAGAGGGCCGTAGTCGGCACTCACTTGTGCGACCAAGGCCGTAATCTGCTCGGGAAACTCAACATCACAAATGTAGGCCTTGCGGTCGCCTAGTAGCTTTTGCAAACTCTCAAGACGTGCCTCAGAGCGCACACTATGAATGACTTCCGCGCCCTCGGCTTCGAGCGACTTGGTGATCGCCCATGCCACGCTTTTGCGGTTCGCCACCCCCATTACGAGGAAGCGCTTCCCTTCAAGTGCTAGAAAGCTCACTTGCCAGCCTCCGGTTCGAGCATCGCCAGCGCGAACTCAATCGTCAGTGCTGGTTTACCATTTTTCAGGACCTTGCCCTTCATGAAGAAGAATTTACTGACCTGCTCTTTCATTGTCACTTCGATCACGACCTCATCGCCCGGCTTGACCATTTGTTTGAAGCGAGCATCGCTGATACGCGACAACACTGGCGTGATATCGGCCAACGAGCGCCCTTCTTTTTCGATCTGCTTGGCGAGATAAACCGCACCGGCTTGAAAACAGGCTTCGCAAAGCAACACGCCTGGCATGATCGGATTACCTGGATAGTGCCCCTCAAACTGAGGCTCTTCCATGCGGATTGTACGCTTACAAGTGGCGCCGTCCTCTCGAACTTCGACGATCTCGTCGATGAATAGAAATGGCGGGCGGTGTGGAATAGTGCGGAGAATTTCGTCCATAGCTGCGAGTGAATGATTAAACCTAGGAAATGCACGCTAAAAACAGAATTCGCCCACTTCTGGCGACTGAAATCTCATTCGCTCGACCGCATTGCTGACGAAGCGTTTCAAAACCTGCCGCTCACCGTAAATCAACAGTTACCCCTTCGCCAACTCAAACAACTTCTTATCGATTTTATTGGCGGTAATGACCCCGTAGTTCATGGTGCCCA
>CAZIMR010000297.1:0-2265 GCA_964540215.1 uncultured Puniceicoccaceae bacterium | reverse complement strand
GCGGATAGCAGCCTCGCCGAAGCCGCACGCGCCGAAGCCGCCTACCACCTCGCAGTCGAAGCCGACACCGCGGGTCGCGGCGCAGAATTTGAAAGCTTCGCAGCACAAATCAACGCCTCGCCACTGGCTGGTCAATGGCAACAGCGCCTCAGTTACTACCAGCAACAAACACAGTAATCAGGCGCCCTTTAAACCGAATTTCCCAAACGTACAGGCATTCACGCCTGTGCGTTTTTGATGCCTACGAGCACTATTCTAAATTCAAATTAAAACAGAACTCGCAAGGCTTATTGAGGAATCATTGACAGTTCCGAGATAGAGTACACAACAACTATCGCACTGTCCAATTATCCGCTTAGACTGATTAAACGGAGGCAGAGCAATTCATCTAATCTAGAAAATACCGCTTTATTATGAGCACAATCATCACAGACATCCGCGCCCGCGAAATCATTGACTCGCGTGGCAATCCTACTGTTGAAGTCGACGTCGAACTCGAGTCCGGCATCGTCGGCCGCGCAGCCGTGCCATCCGGTGCGAGCACTGGTGAGCACGAAGCTGTAGAGCTTCGTGATGGCGATAAAGGTCGCTACCTCGGCAAGGGCGTCCTCAAGGCTGTCGACAATGTTGACAACGTCATCGCACCCGAATTAATCGGTTTCGATGCTTGTGATCAGCTCACCATTGACAAGGTCATGCTAGAGCTCGATGGCACTGCCAACAAGGCCAAGCTCGGCGCCAACGCCATGCTCGGTGTCTCTCTTGCAGTTGCTCACGCAGCAGCAGACGCACTTGGTCTTCCTCTTTACAAATACATCGGTGGACCCAATGCAAAGGTTCTGCCAGTGCCAATGATGAACGTCATCAACGGTGGTTCACACTCTGACGCGCCGATCGCGTTCCAAGAGTTCATGATCCGCCCAATCGGCGCAGCAACATTCAGCGAAGCAGTCCGCATGGGTGCTGAGTGCTTCCACAGCCTCAAGAAAGTCCTACACGACCGTGGCCTCAGCACAGCGGTGGGTGACGAAGGTGGTTTCGCCCCCAAGTTCGACGGCACAGAAGATGCACTCGACACATTGACTCAAGCAGTTGAAGCAGCTGGCTACAAGGTTGGCAGCGAAATCACATTCGCACTCGACTGTGCTGCCTCTGAGTTCTTCGAAAACGGCGTCTACGACTACGCTAAGTTCGAAGGCGAAGGCGGCGCCAAGCGCAACTCCGCAGAGCAAGCAGCCTACCTGCAAGAGCTCTCTGAAAAATATCCAATCGACTCAATTGAAGACGGTTGCGACGAGAACGATTGGGATGGCTGGAAAGCTCTCACAGACGCGATCGGCGACAAGGTGCAACTCGTCGGCGACGATCTTTTCGTCACCAACGTTAAGTTCCTACAAAAGGGTATTGATCTCGGCGTAGCCAACTCGATCCTTGTTAAGGTCAACCAAATCGGCACACTCACCGAAACACTCGAAGCAATCGAGCTCGGTAAGGCAAACGGCTACAACTCAGTCATCTCTCACCGCTCTGGTGAAACAGAAGACGTCACTATCGCCGACATCGCAGTTGCGACGAATGCTGGGCAGATCAAGACAGGTTCCATGAGCCGATCCGATCGTATCGCCAAATACAACCAACTCCTTCGTATTGAAGAAGAGCTGGGCGAAAACGCGGTTTACGCTGGCACACTGTAAGCGACCCTTACATCGAATTACCACCAAGCCCGACGGTTATCCGTCGGGCTTTTTTATGGC
Organism: uncultured Puniceicoccaceae bacterium; assembly: GCA_964540215.1. Taxonomy (GTDB): domain Bacteria; phylum Verrucomicrobiota; class Verrucomicrobiia; order Opitutales; family Coraliomargaritaceae; genus Lentimonas. The sequence goes on along the minus strand of CAZIMR010000297.1, from coordinate 511 downwards.
CCATCCTCAATGAGCGGTTAAAGAGCGAAGGCGAGTCGAGCTCCTTGGTTGAAAAGCCTTCCATCAGGGACTCGTCGACTCTCAGATGACACAATCGTCACCCACAAATTGCTCGCTTCAATTTTCTAAATATATATGTGTTACTCAACATTTTTAGAAATCATGAACTTAAAAGAAAAACAAGACGCGCTCGTCGAAGAGATCACCTTGATTCCCGACGCCTACGAACGGCTGGGCTATATCGTTGATCGCGGCAAAAAAGCTGCAGGGCTAACCGAAGACCTGCGCATTGATAGCTTCAAAATCGAAGGCTGCATGTCACAGCTCTGGGTCGTGCCTGCATTTAAGGATGGTTTGTGTTCATTTCGCTCTGAATCTGACTCAGCAATTGTCAAAGGAATCGCCGAACTACTGTGCAACTTTTACAGCGATGCGAAGCCTGAAGAAATCATTGCCGCCGATGCTGAATTCCTAGGTCAAGTGGGTATCACGCAGCACCTTTCCCCTAATC